>SKYD01000048.1 GCA_007128075.1 Thiorhodovibrio sp. | reverse complement strand
AAGGCTTGAATTTCAAAGCGATAGGAATGCTCAGTGGCTTTGCCATCAGCGGCGATTTTCTGGACACCGTTAAGAAAATGAGTGACAGGCATAAGCATCTCCGCGCTGCATGATGTGCGCTAATTTTGCAGCAAACCAGGTTTGCTTGCGATTGATCGTGATCGAAATATCGTTGTTGCTGTTCTTAATTGCTGTCACGCGAGCACAATAGCCATCGGCATACTTGTCTTTTAGTTGAATAATTTTCACAATATCGCCTGTTTTGACTGCTTCAGTCGGGGGAGACATCAAGGAATAAATCATGTGTGGAATTGTTGGTTATCTGGGTGAACAGGAGGCCTGCGCCATTCTACTCCATGGTCTGCGGGAGTTGGAATATCGCGGCTATGATTCAGCGGGCGTGGCATTGCTGGAGGCCAGCGGGCTGCGCTGTTTTAAGGCGGTCGGTAAGCTTGATAATCTCGCAGCCAAGCTGGGCGACACCGCCAGCAGCGGCAAGGTGGCGGCGATTGGCCATACCCGCTGGGCAACACACGGCAAGCCAACAGAGGCCAATGCCCACCCCCACGGACTCACCCACAGTCAAGTAGTACACAACGGCATCATTGAAAACTATGTCGCGCTGCGTGCTTCGGTTGCCACCGCATTTTTAAGCCAGACCGACAGCGAAGTCATTGTCCATTTGTTTGAAAAGCACCTGGCCGCGCAGCCACCAGCAGCAGATACCGCGCTGGCTGCCTTTCGTGCCACCTTGGATGCGCTGCATGGTGCCTATGCCATCTTGCTGATCAGCGAGACCGCACCTGGGCAGATCTTCTTTGCCCGCCAAGGTTCGCCGTTGCAGTTTGGACTCGGTGCCGAGGGCTGTTTTTTTGCCTCTTCAGATGCGCCGTTGATCGGTCACTGTGCGCAAGCGGTTTATCTACAAGATGGTCATTGGGGCGTGGCAGAGGCGACGGGGGTGCGGCTGTTTGATGCCGAGGGGGCGGCGGTGTTGCCACAGCCTGCCGCACTGCCAGCGACCAGTCTTGCAGCACGCAAGGAAGGCTATCGCTATTTCATGGAAAAAGAAATTTACGAACAGCCACAGGTGCTGACTGACATCCTCACCGGGCGGCTGGCGGCAGATTGTCTCAGTCTCGATGAGCTGGCACCTGAGTGGCTGCGTCCGCTGCGCTCGATCACGCTGTGCGCTTGTGGCACCAGCTACCACGCCGCGCTGGTTGGCAGCTATTTGCTCGAACGGCTGGCGCAGGTGCCAACCAAGGTCGAGATTGCCAGCGAGTTTCGCTACCGCGAGCCAGTGTTAGACCGCGATGGGCTGTTTGTGGTGCTCTCCCAATCTGGTGAGACGGCTGACACCTTGGAGGCGATCAAACTCGCCAAGGCGCAGGGGCTGGCGACGCTGGCACTGTGCAATGTCGATAACAGCTCGATTGTGCGTGAAGCAGACCACCGACTGTTGCTACGGGCGGGGATTGAAAAAGGTGTGGCTTCGACCAAGGCATTTTCTGCCCAAGTGCTCACGCTCTGGCTATTGGCACTGTATTGGGGACAAGCCAAGGCGGTGCTCAGTGGCGAGCGGTTGGCACAAGAGCTGGCGGCATTGCGCCAAGCACCGTCGGTGATGCAGGTGCAGCCTGGGGTGCATGAACGGCTGCATCGGCTGTCCAAACGCTATCTGCATGGCCACGGCTTCTTTTTTATCGGGCGCGATCTGTTTTATCCGCTGGCGCTGGAAGGCGCACTCAAACTTAAAGAAATCAGCTATTTGCACGCCGAGGGCTATCCGGCTGGCGAGATGAAGCACGGCCCAATTGCGCTGGCGGATGCCCAACTTTTTACCATTGCGTTGATGGCGCGTAGTTGTCTGTATGATAAAATCAAAAGCAATGTTGAAGAGCTATCGGCTCGCGATGCCACCATCATCGCCATTACCACCGAATATTTTGAACTCGCCGACGACATCATCCAGATTCGCGCTTATGATCACCCGATGCTGGAATTTTTTGAGATGTTGGTGGTGGTGCAACTTTTGGCGATGGAAATTGCCATTCGGTTGGGCAATGATGTCGATATGCCGCGCAATCTTGCCAAAAGTGTGACCGTGGAATGAACCAAATCCCGCCTCGGCGCATCAAACAACGGATCGTTTCAATGACACAGGTTTTTTATGAAAATCACAACGGTTGATTGGCTCCCCGTGGGGCTTGGTGTTTTCTGCATTCTGGTGGTGACAGCATTTTCCTCGACACCAGCAGCGCAATATTCAGCGGCGCAGCCAGCGGTTGCCGCTGCTGAAATCGGCAGCGATGCTCCGCAAGTCACTGGAAAAGTCTATGAGACCACGCTGGATAATGGCCTCAAGGTTTTGGTGAAGATTGATCGTCGGGCACCGATTGTCACCTCACAAGTTTGGTACAAAGTCGGCTCCAGCGATGAGCATGGCGGGATCACTGGCATTTCGCACATGCTAGAGCACATGATGTTCAAAGGCAGTGAACGCCTGGCGCCGGGTGAATTTTCGCGGATCATTGCCGCCCAAGGTGGTGAGGAAAATGCGTTTACTGGTCGCGATTACACGGCATATTTTCAAACCTTGGCAGCAGATCGGCTGGCGATTGCCCTAGAGCTGGAGGCCGAGCGCATGGGACATCTCGCGCTGCCGCCGGAAGAATATGTCAAAGAACTGGAGGTGGTGAAAGAAGAGCGGCGGTTGCGCACCGACGACAATCCCGAGGCGTTGACTTTCGAGCAATTTAACGCCGTCGCCTATGTCGCCTCGCCCTATCGTATCCCGATCATCGGCTGGGCTGGCGATCTGGAGAGCATGACTTTAGACGATGTGCGCACCTGGTATCAACGCTGGTATGCCCCGAACAATGCAACGCTGGTGGTGGTCGGCGATGTCGATCCAAACACCGTGTTCGCGCTGGCAGAGCGCACCTTTGGCAGTTTGCCAGCGGTGAGTTTGACCCCGACCAAGCCGCAGCCCGAGCCGCGCCAGCTTGGTGAAAAGCGGTTACGGGTACAAACGCCCGCCAAATCGCCCTATCTTCTTTTTGGCTACAAAGTGCCAACCCTGGGTGAAACCCCAGATTCTTGGGAACCCTATGCGCTGGAGATGCTAGCGGCAGTGCTTGATGGCGGCTCCAGTGCGCGTTTTCGCCGCGAGCTAATCCGCAATCAGCGCGTCGCCGCCAGTGCCAATGCCCGCTACAATGCGGTTGTCCGCTTGCCCGGGATGATCCTGTTCAGTGGCATTCCAGCCCAAGAACAGACGATTGCCGCCTTAGAAGCTGCGATGTTGACCGAAATCGAGCGTTTGCGCACCGAGCCAGTGACTGAGACCGAGCTGGAGCGGATTCGCACTCAACTGATTGCCGAAAAAGTCTATGAGCAGGATTCGGTGTTTTATCAGGCGATGGTGCTTGGGCAATTTGAGACCGTCGGCATTGGCTGGCAACGCGCCGAGAGCTATGTCGATCAGTTGGCAGCGATCACTGCGCAACAGATTCAACAGGTAGCCAACACCTATCTGATTCCTGAACACCGCACTCGTGCCGTGCTTGATCCGTTGCCGCTCGATGAGGCCGCCGCCGCTCAATTACGCTCTGGAGAATTTGTCCATGTCCGTTAAATCACTGATTGTTTCAATTGTCTGCGTTGCAGTCACCCTCGGTGGTGGAATAAAAGAAGCTGCCGCGATGCTTGATATCAACACCTGGACGACGACCACTGGAGCGCGGGTGATGTTTGTTGCCGCGCCCGATCTGCCGATGGTCGATGTGCGCGTCACTCTGGCGGCTGGCAGTGCCCGCGATGGTGAACAGCCAGGGCTGGCCTCGCTGACTGCGAATTTATTAACCGAAGGTGCTGGCGAGTGGAGCGCAGATGAGATTGCCGAACGGCTCGATGCGGTGGGGGCAAAAATCTCCACGGGCGTAGACCGCGACATGGCGTGGGTGACATTGCGCAGTTTGGTTGAAGAGCCGGCATTGAACACCGCATTAGAAACACTTGCTGCAATTGTTGCGCAGCCGAGGTTTTCCACCGCTGATGTCGAGCGGGTGCGCCGCAACCGTTTAGTGGCACTGACCCGCTCAGAGCAACAGCCAGGCACTGTGGCGCGTAAAGCATTGTATCACATGATTTTTGCTGATCACCCCTACGCCCATGATCCCAGCGGCAACATTGAAAGTGTCGGTGCGATGCAGCCCGAGGATTTGCGCCAGTTTCATCAGCGACACTATCAGGCCGCCAATGCGGTGATTTCTTTAGTGGGGGCGTTGACCCGCCCGCAGGCCGAAGCACTTGTCGAACAACTGAGCGCCGAGTGGACACCAGGCACCCCAGCGCCGCCAATCTCGGCAGTGACACCGCTGGCTCAGGGTGAGGTGCAGCGCATCGACTTCCCTTCAAGCCAAACCCATGTTCTCGTTGGTGCGCCTGGGATGCGGCGCAATGATCCCGATTATTTTCCGCTCTATGTTGGCAATCATATTCTCGGTGGCGGCGGTTTGGTCTCGCTGCTGATGGAATCAGTGCGTGAACAACGCGGACTGTCATATAGTGTCTATAGCTATTTTTTGCCACTGGCTGAAGATGGCCCGTTTATTCTGGGGTTGCAGACCCAGAACGCCCAAGCGGATGCCGCGCTGGCTGTGTTGCTCGACACGCTGGCACAATTTATTGACCAGGGTCCAACTGAGGCACAGCTAGCAGCGGCAGTGGATAACATCACCGGCGGCTTTCCGCTGCGCATCGCCAGCAATTCTAAAATTGGACACTATCTTGCAGTGATGGGATTTTATGATCTGCCGCTGGATCATCTGGAGCGTTTTAATGAGCGGGTGCGGGCGGTGACTGCCGAACAGATTCACGATGCTTTTCGACGGCGGGTTGATCTCCAGCGGCTGCATCAAGTGCTCGTGGGGCGCAGCGAGTAATCGAGTGGGCGGCGGTCAGGTTCGTATCATTTCTGGAACTCTGCGTGGTCGTAAGCTCAGCGTCCCGAGGATTGCCGAGCTGCGCCCAACTGCTGATCGGGTGCGCGAGACACTGTTTAACTGGCTGCAACCGCTGGTTGCAGGCAGCCGCTGTCTCGACTGCTTTGCTGGTACTGGTGCGCTGAGTTTTGAGGCGCTTTCTCGTGGTGCTGCTGAGGTGGTGCTGATTGAGTGTCATCGTGGACAGGTGGCGCGGCTCCGTCAGACTGCTGTCCAGTTCGGCGTTAGTGCCCACACAAAAATTCATTGTGCTGACGCTTATCGCTGGCTGGTGCGCACCCCGCCTGAGCCATTTGATATGATCTTTCTTGATCCGCCCTTTGCTGATGATAGACTTGGCACACTCTGTAACCAACTCATCAGCGATGGCTGGCTCACCCCCCAAGCAACCCTGTATCTGGAGCAATCTGTGCATCGTGAGCCACCACTGCTGCCAGCCGGCTGGTCTTGGTGGCGACAGCAAACCAGCGGCGAGGTGTGGTTTGCATTGGCGCAGGCGATGGTGTAATTTTGTGTTAAAAAGTTAATTTCTGCGTGTTTGGTTCTGTAGCTAATAGTCGTAGATAATTGTCAACATTTCAAGCTCACTAGAATTAAGATAGCCAAGGCGCACGCGGCAGCTTATACTTACCGTTTGATGATCCGTTGCATACCAACCATAGATGACACCGAGGGAAAGTGATGAAAAAGGTCGAAGCCATCATTAAACCGTTTAAGCTCGAAGATGTTCGTGAGGCACTCTCTGCTGCTGGCATTACGGGAATGACCGCGATTGAGGTCAAGGGATTTGGTCGCCAGAAGGGCCACACTGAGCTGTATCGTGGTGCCGAGTATGTTGTGGATTTTTTGCCCAAGGTGAAAATCGAGCTGGCGGTGGCGGATGATCAGCTTGAGGCCTGCCTTGAGGCGATCACCAGAGCGGCACGCACTGGCAAAATTGGCGATGGCAAAATTTTTGTCAGCACCATTGATCGCATCGTGCGCATCCGCACCAATGAAGAAAACGAAGCGGCGATTTAGCAGCGGGGCGAGCGTTTAGTTACGATCTAGCCCCAGCGTATCCCACACCCGCCGCCCAATGCTGAGTTCTTGCGGCGTTGGCTCGTCGCTTAAAAAACGCCCAGCGTCGCGGTTGAGCACCAACACTTGCTCGACATCGGCGGCGAGTTCGGCTTTACCGAGACGCTGATAAGCATCGATCATCACCTTCAGTGCATCCTCGACGGCACTGGTGCGCTGAAATCGCTCTACAACATACTGCGCACGGTTGACTGCGGCCAGATAAGCACCACGGCGCATGTAGTAGCGCGCCACATTGACCTCGTGTCTGGCTAAATTATTGCGCAGATACAGCATCCGTTGGCGAGCATCCTCGGCATAGCGGCTGTCAGGAAAGCGGCGCACCAGCTCGGCAAAGTCCTCAAACGCATCGAGTGCGGAGCCAGGATCGCGCTGCGAAGCATCCACGGGAATAAAGCGATCAAAAAACCCCACACTGCGGTTATAATTGATAATGCCTTTGAGAAAAAAAGCATAATCGACAAAATCATTTTGTGGATAAAGCTGAATGAAGCGATCAGCCGCCGCCAATGCCGCCTCGGGCTGTTCGGCCTTATAATAAGCATAGGCAACATCTAGCTGTCCCTGCATTGCATAGTGCCCAAAGGGATAGCGGGCATCGAGTTTTTGATAGAGGTCAATTGCCCGCTCATAGTTGGCGCGATCCAACTGCCGCGAGGCCTCGTTGTAAAGCTGCGCCGCTGTCCAATTTTCGGTTTCATCAAAGTCTTTGCCGAAAATTCCACAGCCGCCAAGCAGTGCCGTGACCATGAGTACAATAATCAGCCTAGCCCACATTGCGTTTTTGCCTACAGTCAATCATCTTTAAATATCGCCTTAGTATAACGGAACTCAATTGTCAGCACCGCGCTCTTCATCCGCGACCATCACAGTGACCGTACCGCTCACCGCCAGCGGACAACGGCTTGATCAGGCGCTCGCTGCTTCGCTACCAGAGTATTCACGCAGCCGGATTCAGCAGTGGATGGATGCGGGATTGGTCTGGCGTGGCACGCAGTCCTGTCGTCGCCGCGACAAGGCGCAGGGCGGGGATCAGATCATTCTCCAGCCACCGCCGCCAGCCGCCAGCCACCATCAGGCGCAGCCGTTGACGCTCGATGTGCAATTTGAAGATGATCAGCTAATCATTGTCAATAAACCCGCCGGGCTGGTGGTGCATCCTGCCGCTGGGCATCGTGACGGCACCTTGCTCAATGCGCTGCTGCATCATCATCCGCCGCTGGAAGCCATCCCCCGCTGTGGACTAGTGCATCGGTTAGACAAAGACACCAGCGGACTGTTGGCGGTGGCAAAAACCCTGACTGCCCATCAATCATTGGTCAACCAATTGCAGCAGCGCACCATGCGCCGCGAATATCGGGCGCTGGTCAATGGCGTGGTGATTAGCGGCGGCCAGATTGATGCCCCGATTGGTCGCCATCCAGTGCAGCGCAAAAAAATGGCAGTGGTCGCCTCGGGTCGCCCCGCGCTCACTGAATATCGGGTGTTGCGGAGCTATCGGGCGCATAGCTTGCTACAGGTCAAGCTGCACACCGGGCGGACGCATCAGATTCGTGTTCACATGGCGCACCAGCGTTATCCACTGGTTGGTGACTCTGCCTATGGCGGTCGAGTGCGTTTGCCCCCCAATGCCTGCCCTGAACTAATTGCTGCCCTGCAACAGTTTCCACGACAGGCACTCCACGCCATTCGGCTGGGCTTATCGCATCCAATCAGCCAGGACGCACTCGAATGGTCAATTCCAATGGCACCCGATCTACAAGCTCTGCTGGATCAACTTGCACGCGATGTCGATGAGCGCGCTTAAATCTCTCATCCCTGACTGGCGAGCACCCGCCACTGTTCACGCCCTTAGCACCACGCGCTGTGGCGGTGTCAGCTTGGGGGCTTATCGGTCGCTCAATCTCGCCACCCATGTCGGCGACAATCCACACCATGTTGCAGCCAACCGCACCCGCTTAGCGACCGCCTATCAACTCCCCGCTGCACCCTATTGGCTCGAACAGGTACATAGCACTCGCGTGGTCGAGGCCAGCCCGCAGCATCGCGGCGCAGCCGCTGATGCCAGCTTTAGCCGCCAGCGGCAGCAAGTATGCGCGGTACTCACAGCAGATTGTGTGCCGATTTTGTTATGCTCAACTCAGGGCACGGTGGTGGCGGCAGCTCATGCTGGCTGGCGCGGTCTGGCAGGTGGCATCATTGACAACACCGTGCATGCATTGGGCTGTCCGCCATCAGAATTGCTGGCTTGGATTGGTCCAGCAATTGGTGCGGCAGCTTTTGAGGTCGGGGCTGAGGTCAAAGCTGAATTTTGCATGTCCGATCCCACCGCTGACGCCTGGTTTGCGCCCACTGTTGCCGGACGCTGGCGGGCTGATTTAATTGGGCTGGCGCGGCATCGGCTCCAAGGTTTGGGTGTTGGCGCGATCAGCGGCGGAGAATGGTGTACTTACCAAAACGCCGATCAGTTTTTTTCATATCGGCGTGATGGCATCAGCGGACGCATGGCGACCTTGATCTGGATCGACTAAGCCGCCGGTGAGTTGAGTCCACGGATATACTGCTCACACTCAGCGGCTGGCATCGGTTTGGCGAACAAAAAGCCTTGCACCGTGTGACAACCTTCACGCAGCAAGAAGTTTTTTTGCTCCAAAGTTTCCACACCCTCGGCTAACACCTCCAGCGACAGGTTGCGCGCCAAGGCAATGATGGCGCGAGTAATTGCCACATCGTTGACATCGGCTGGAATATCGGAGACAAAGGAGCGGTCAATTTTGAGCTTGGTGAGTGGTAGCCGTTTGAGATGGCTTAACGAAGAATAGCCGGTGCCGAAATCATCAATCGAGATGCGGATGCCCAGCTCGCGCAGTTGATGGAGAATCTGCACCGAGCCTTCGGGGGAGCGCATCACCGTTGATTCGGTAATCTCAAGCTCTAGCAACTCGGCAGGCAAGCCAGTGTCGGTGAGAATCTGTTGCACGGTGTCAGTCAGATTGGTGCGATCAAACTGACGCGCCGAGACATTGACACTCATGGTGGCAGTGGGCGGGAATTGCTCATTGCTGCGCCAGGTCTGCATCTGGCGACAGGCCTCGCGCAACACCCAAGCGCCCAGCTCGGTGATCATTCCCGATTCTTCAGCTAAGGGAATAAAGCGCAGCGGCGAGATCATGCCCATCTGTGGATGCTGCCAGCGCACCAATGCCTCTAGGCCGCTGAGCGCGTTGGACAATAGATCTAACTGTGGCTGATAGTGCAGTACAAACTCGCCCTGTTCTAATGCCCGATGCAGGTTGGATTCCAGCAGCACCCGATCAATCGACTTGGTTGTGAGATCCTCAGTGTAATACTGATAATTTTTGCCGCCTTGGTTTTTCGCCTGATAGAGCGCGGCATCGGCATTGCGCAACAAATCATCTGTGCCGGTTCCGTGCATTGGGTAGAGGCTGATCCCAACGCTGGCACCAAGCACAATCCGATGTTCATGCAGTTCAAAAGGTGTTTCAAAGCGGTGCAAAATGCGCCGCGCAATCAATGCTGCCTGTTCAATCTCATGGAAAGGTGCCGAGATGATGCCAAACTCATCACCGCCGAGTCGAGCGACGGTTTCCTGAGCTTCAAGATAATCTTGCAGCCGCTTGGCGGCATCTTTAATGATCTGATCGCCGTCGTTATGATCAAAGCTATCGTTAATGTATTTGAAATCGTCAATATCAACGATTAACACTGCCACCATCGCTTCTTGCTCGCGGGCGCACTCAATCGCCTGACTGATGCGGTCGGCAAAGAGCAAGCGATTGGGTAAGCTGGTGAGCAAATCGTATTGCGACAGCCGCAAAATATTCAATTCGCTGGCACGCAATTCTTCTGCTAAAGACAGATGTGTCGTAATATCGCGGCGGGTTTCGATCACGCCGATAATCTGATTTGCATCATTTCGCAATGGACTGGCAGCGATCTCATAAGTGTGTTCACTGCCATCAGGTGCAGTTAATTTATGGAGCACTTTGCATGATTGCTCAGTGGTCAGCACCTGCTGATAAGGACAAGGCATGTGGTTGGCATCGCATGGCTGATCATAGCCATACAACAACTGATAGCAAGCAAGCGTTTTTGGCGTCTTGGGTTTGGCAACAAGCTCGCGTGCGGCACGATTCATGGTCTGAACCTGCTGCTCGAGATCAATCACCAAAATTGGGTCTTCGATGCCGTCAATCACATGCTGCAAAAAGGCACCTTGCCGCCGCCACGCATTACAAATGGAAGGCTGCTTGTTGGTGCGCAATGGCCAGCGAGCGATGAGAGAACGATACCAACGGTCAAATAACACAAGCGCGATATCCAGAATCAAACAAGTTTAGATGTCAGCCGGTGCGATGCGCATCCGACAATGAGTGAATAAAGCTTAAACTTTTT
>SKYD01000056.1 GCA_007128075.1 Thiorhodovibrio sp. | reverse complement strand
ATGCTGAAGAAACTGTCACTCTTTTCTTAGACAATGCGCGCTATCAGAAATGTAAGCTTGTTCAAGAACTCGCTGAGCAGCTTAAAATTGAGCTAATCTATCTTCCTTCTTATTCACCTAACTTGAACTTAATTGAACGCTTATGGCGACATGTTAAGAAAAAAGTTTTATATTCTCGTTATTATGAAACTTTCCCAAATTTTTCAAAAGCAATTATGGACTGCATTAATGCAGCTCAATCAACAGAAAAGGAGTCACTTAAAAGCCTTCTTTCATTAAAATTTCAAATTATAGAAAAAACGCAAATAATTACTGCATAGAGTATAAGCGACCTTGCAATCTTAGGGAACTTGGTACTTCACCCCATCGCACTGGTTGGCAAGCCGCTAACGATCCACCGGCAAGCGGCGTTTGAGCCAACCAGGACCGGCTCGACTTCCTGCCATGCCTTCGCTCACATCATAGACGCGGGTAAAGCCCACGGATTGTAGGAACTGCTGGATGTGACCGCTGCGGTTGCCGGTGCGACAGATCAGCGCAAGCGGTGCATGACGATCCCCGTTGACCGCTTGCAATACAGCGCCAACAAAGCCCTCTGCCCCCTCAGGATGGTGTAAATCAATCCGCACCGCCCCGCGAGCAACGCCGGTTTCCTGCCACTCCTCAGGGGTGCGAATATCAATCAGCGTTATCTGACCAGCATTGAGCGCCTGCCATGCCTTAGCAGCCGTCAGCGAAGGCTCGGCAACCGCGCTACACGCCCAAAGCACCAGCCCAGAAAAAATCATCAGATACAATAATTTAGCGAATTTCGGACGCATTCAATGACCTCAATAACAAGTTTCCACAATTTTTTTGCCCAAAGTTTAGCGGATACTAATATACTTTAGACCAAATGACCAATGTTGATTCTGTATTGATTGCAACTTAGGAAAATCAGACATGCCCACCATTACCACCGACTCGGCACTGCGCCAATGGCTCGATCAATTATCCGCTGATCAGCAAAAACTGATCGGGGTGCAATTTGTTAACAGTGTAGCGCATTTGTGCCAAGATGAGCGGCTGCGCCGTGCGCTGGATGCGGTGCTCAGCCCCAATGCGGACACGGTTGCGCTTGAGGATGCCTACCGCACCGCCAAGGCGCGAGCCACAAAAACCTACACTGATTGCGGCAAGGATACCAACTGGCTGGCGCAAGCGGATCATTTTGTGGCGGCGGCATTGGCTGCTGCCTTAGTTCCTGAACATCTGCTGTCTGAGCGCAGCAGCAATCGCGCTTGGAAAGCGGCAATGCAGGCGCGGATGGCGAATAATTGTGAGCTGATGGAAGGCGAGATTGCGACCAGCGGCTCCGAGGCTGAGCGCCAATACGCCATTGCGCAGTCCTTTGCGGCGTGAGCCAGCAATCTGTGCCCAGCGTTTATCTGCTCGCCTTACTTCATGACATTCAGCAGGCGCTGGATCGACTCATCACCACTGGCGAGCCGACCGTCATTGACCTGGTCAACTGCCCGCTTGCCGCGGGTGATCTGGAGCAACTGCGCACCTGGCTGGGTCAGGGCGAGGTCACTGCCACCGTGACCGCTTTGGGGCCGACCTATATCCACGAGACGCGCTATTCTGGGGTATGGTGGCTGGATTATCATAATGACAATGAGGAGCGCATTGGCCAACAGCTTGAAATCACTGACATCCCGCAACTTCTACGCCCTCAACACGAAGATTTGACGGATGCCCGTGCTGCGTTTGGTGCGGCCTTGGCTGCCGTGCCCACTGATCTATAAAGGAGCCAATCATGGCAATATCCGACCAAACCCTAGCCGACCGTTTGCGCGAGCAAGGTGTCTCGCGGCGCGGATTTCTTAAATACTGTCTTGCCACTGCCTCGATGTTGGCACTGCCGCCCAGCATGGCTCCGGCACTTGCCGAGGCATTGCGTGCAGCGCGTCGCCCATCGGTGATCTGGCTGTCGTTTCAGGAATGCACCGGCTGCACCGAGGCACTGACCCGTAGCTTTGCCCCGACCTTAGAAAGCCTGATTCTCGACACCATCTCACTGGATTATCACCACACCTTACAAGCCGCCTCGGGCGATGCCGCCGAACGCGCCCGCGAACAGGCGATGCACGATAACTTCGGCAACTATCTCGTCGTCGTCGATGGCTCACTGCCCGGCCCCAGAGCAAATCCTGGCTATTCCACCATTGCCGGCGTTGATAACCTGACTTTACTGCGTGAAACTGTCGCTGGTGCGGCGGCGGTGGTGGCAGTAGGCACCTGTGCTGCTTTTGGCGGCCTGCCCCAAGCGCGGCCCAATCCCACCGGAGCTGTGGCGGTGAGCGATGTGGTGCAGGATAAGCCGGTGATCAATGTCTCGGGCTGCCCGCCGCTGCCGATGGTGATCACCGGCGTGCTGGCGCACTATCTGACCTTTAATCAATTGCCTGAACTCGACGAACATCAGCGTCCCCGCGCCTTTTTTGGTCGCTCGATCCATGATCGCTGTCATCGCCGCCCGTTTTATGACAAGGGGCTGTTTGCCAATACCTTTGATGACAAGGGCGCACGCCAAGGCTATTGTTTGTATCGGCTCGGCTGCAAAGGGCCGATGGCATACAACGCCTGTGCGACCATGAAATGGAATGGCGGCACCAGTTGGCCGGTTGAATCTGGACACCCGTGCTTGGGCTGCTCAGAACCCAATTTCTGGGATGCAGGCGGCTTTTATCAAGCACT
>SKYD01000186.1 GCA_007128075.1 Thiorhodovibrio sp. | reverse complement strand
GCGCTGGTTGTCGGCACTGGCGATCTATCAGAATTGGCGCTGGGCTGGACGACCTATGGCGTGGGCGATCACATGTCGCACTACAATGTCAACGCTTCAGTGCCAAAAACCCTGATTCAATATCTGATTCGCTGGGTGTGCAGCAGCGGTCAGTTTGATGCAGCCACGGCTGAGATCTTAAACGCGATTGTCGAGACTGAAATTTCACCTGAGCTGGTGCCAAGTGCTGACGGTGATGCGCGTCCGCAGAGCACCGAGGCGGCGATTGGTCCCTATGAATTGCAGGACTTTCATCTGTTTTATCTCACTCGCTACGGTCTGCGTCCGAGCAAGGTGGCGTTTCTTGCTTGGCACGCCTGGCATGATCGCAACTGTGGACACTGGCCGCCAGAGCTGCCGCTCAATCAACGCAATCAGTATGATCTTGCCACGATCCGTCAGTGGCTTGAGGTCTTTGTGCGGCGCTTTTTTGGCTCCACCCAATTCAAACGCAGTTGCGCCCCCAATGGCCCCAAAGTCGGCTCCGGTGGCTCCCTCTCGCCTCGTGGTGACTGGCGCGCTCCCAGTGACAGCGTAGCCACTCTGTGGCTAGATGAACTTGAAAAGAAGGTGCCAAATTATGTTGATCGTTGATCGTCGTGACCAAGTGATGGTGCGATGTTGCATTTTTATCAGTTACAATAATCTGACCCATCGCGTAGCGTAAACTTTTAGTTTCAAATCACAGGTGATCGCATAGAGATCAAAGTTGGCACTAATTGATCATTTAAAACGCCCCGTCGTGCGCGGCGGGGATTGCTCCCTCAATTGATTGCAATGCACGAGGAACCACGCCAACAACTCTGCCAACTGATTGCTCGCTATGGTCGTTCACTGTGCGATGATTCCCGTCGCTGTCGGGCGTTGCTGAAAGATTATTGCCCCACCTATAAAAAAGAAATTTTTGTCTTAGTTCACGCCCTTGATGATGGTGTATGCCGCACTTTGCTTAACACCTCGGCTGGTGCGCCGCTGGCGATTGTGCTCAGCCGGCTTAGTCAGCAATTACAAGAGAATCTGGGGCTGGCGGAAGATGCCGCGACCTGGGCGGTGGAGTCTTGGGCGTTGGCACTTGGGGTCATTGAGCGCCCACGCCCATTGGCAACGCCGGTGCAGCAACGCTCGGCTGTGCGGGCTGCACCTTCGCCGTTTACCCTAATTGCGCTGTCCCCAACCGCTGGTGGCTGGCTGCATTTTCCGCATTTTAGCGTCGGTGAACTCCGGATTGGTGATCAGCGCCACCGCGCCACCGGCTCGATTCAGGTACCAAGCGGTCAGGCGGCAGTGCTAGAGATCGCCGAGGATATCAGCGATTTTTCCTTTCTTGACCACTGTGATCCCAGCGGCGTGCTGCGTCAGTTAAATCTTCAGTTGGTCAAACAGTTTTCAGCACAGGCGTTGTGTCATTGTCGGCATCTCTATGCACTCGAAGTGCTAGACCTGAGTCATCATCAAAATTTCAGTGCTGTGCTGAGTGCAGAAAAGCAGGGGCTTGCCGTTTTGGCACAGTTGCCGCACCTGACCACATTAAAATTGGCAAACTGTCCGTTCATTTGTCGTGAAACACTGCGCATTGTCAGCCGCTTAACTCAGCTTGAGGTGCTGGATTTGAGTATGAGCCAAGCCTTGAGCACCCGGATGGATGATCAGGTGTTGCCACTGTTAGCGCAATTAACACGGCTAAAATCGCTGGATTTAAGCGGCTGTCGTAAGCTCACCGGCCCGGGGGTGCTGAGTCATTTCAGCCAGATGACCCAACTGGATTTTTTGAACCTCGCCGGCTGTAAAGCGATCACGCATGGACGGATTCAGGAATTAAAGGCACTGTTGCCTGCAACGCACATTCTGCCCTAATCTGCTTTATAGAGGATTGTCACTATCATGCATCAGCTTTTATCTCTGGGTCTTCGGGTCTCCACCAGCAGCGGTCATATTGGGACGGTGCAGCAGTTTATCGGCGGCGGCGGCCAGGGTGAGGTGTATCAGATGCAGATGGATCAGCAAAGCGTGGCGCTGAAATGGTATTTTCCCGAGCAGGCGACCGGTGCCCAGCGTCAAAGTCTGGAGCTGTTGTGTCGCAAAGGGCCGCCAAGTGATTGTTTTCTTTGGCCTCTGGAGCTGGTCACTGCACCCCAGGTGCCCGGCTTTGGTTACATCATGCCGCTGCGCGATGCCAAGTTTAAGGGCATTGTGGATTTAATGAAACGCCGTATCGAGCCATCGTTTCGTAGCTTAGCCACTGCTGGGCTGAAGCTGGCGCAGGCTTTTTTAGCTCTCCACGCCCAAGGGCTGTGTTACCGCGACATCTCCTTTGGCAATGTGTTTTTTGATCCTGCCAGCGGTGCGATTCAGATCTGTGACAATGACAATGTGGCAGTGGATGATCAAACCCTCGCCGATGATCAACGGGTGTTGGGAACCCCGCGCTTTATTGCCCCCGAGGTGGTGCGCGGCGAGGCTGCCCCGAGCACTCAGACTGATTTGTTCTCATTGTCGGTGTTGCTGTTTTATTTGTTGCACATTCATCATCCGCTGGAAGGTCAGCGCGAGGCGGTGATTAAATGCTTTGATCTGCCGGCGATGAATCGGCTCTATGGCAGCGAGCCGCTGTTTATTTTTGATCCCAACGATGCCAGCAATCGCCCGGTGGTGGGGATTCACGACAATGCGCTGGCATATTGGGCGTTGTATCCTCGCTTCTTGCGTGAGCGTTTTATTCAGGCGTTTACTCTGGGGCTGCATGATCCGCTGGCTCGGGTGCGCGAGAGCGAATGGCGCGCCACCTTAGCCCAGCTTCAGGATGCGATTTTCTACTGTGGGCACTGTGGTGCCGAGAATTTTTATGAGTCAACGCTGCCCCGGGCTGCGCCTTGCTGGTCGTGTCGAGCGGCATTGCAGATTCCGTTTCAGTTACAGGTAGGGCGCGATCTGGTGATGCTCAACCACAACACCCAGCTTTTTGCGCACCATCTTGATCCTCAGCGGCGCTATGAGTTCTCAACCCCGTGGGCGCGGGTTCAGCAGCATCCACAGCAGCCAACGCGCTGGGGGCTGACCAACCGCTCGTCGTCCAAATGGGTGATGACCAATCCGCAGGGAACCGTGCGCGATGTCGAACCTGGGCGCAGTGTGGCACTGGCTGCTGGGGTTAAAATTCAGTTTGGTTTGGTGGACGGCGAGATTCTCGCCAGTTAAACACCCGATCATCGACAATTAAAACTGGAGTTGCATCATGGCAAAACGACCTGGTGGCGAATTGGCCACCCGTCCGCTGCATTTTATCTGGATTGCCGATTGTTCTGGCTCAATGGGCGTGGATGGCAAAATTCAGGCGCTCAATAATGCGATCCGTGAGGCCTTGCCACACATGTGTACTGTGGCGAATGAAAATCGCAATGCTGAGGTGCTGGTGCGGGTGCTGGCGTTTTCCAATGGCGCACAATGGCATGTTTCGCAGCCAACCGCAGTCGCCAACTTTAAGTGGCAAGACCTGACCGCCGATGGGGTCACCGACATGGGGCGGGCGCTGCTGATGGTTGCCGAGCAATTGCGAATGCCGCCGATGAGTGATCGCGCCCTGCCGCCGGTGTTGGTGCTAATCTCCGATGGCTGCCCGACCGATGATTTTTCACAAGGCTTGCAGACTCTGATGCAAGAGCCTTGGGGACGCAAAGCGGTGCGCATCGCCATTGCCATTGGCGAGGATGCCGACACTGAGGTGCTGCAAAAATTCATCGGGCATCCTGAGCTAAAGCCGCTGCACGCCAACAATCCCGAGGCGCTGGTGCGTTATATCAAATGGGTCTCGACAGCAGTGCTCAAATCCGTCTCCTCTCCCGCCAGCCAAGCCGGAGTGATCTCCAGTGGGCTGAATATTCCAGTCCCGGCGCCGCCGCTGATGCAAACAGATGTCCACACCAGCGCCGACGATGTGTGGTAATCAGGGATCAGTCAGAATATCCAGGGTCGTGCTTTTGCCACCCATGCGGCTATCGGGTGCTGATTTGCCCTTGGGATTGGTGAAACGCTCGTTGAGGCTTTGCACATAGGCCTCACAATCGTGCATCACCTTCATCACCCGCTCTTCCGCCCAAGCTGTCCAGCCCACCGGGCGACCGGTGAGCAGGGTGCGCCAGTTGCGGGTGCAGGTCCAAAACGCCGCTGGTAGATTGCCGGGCAGTCTGTTTTTGAGCGCTTGACGGCGCAAACTGGGCATAATCAGATGTGCGATCAGCGAGCGCAGCAAAAAATGGCTGGCAAGCAACAGTAGCACGGCAAGGATTTCCAGCCCGATGATGCCCCATGACATCCCGGCATCTTCGAGCATTTTGCGCCAGGCAGGCTGATAGACCAGCCCATCCCAGTCACCGGCATTGATACTCCAGAAGAAAAACATTCCCAACACGCTCACGAGAATCACTGCATCACCGAGCAGGGTGAAGGCGCGCCAGCGCCCAACGGCGCGTTTTAACAGCGGAATTGCTTCATCGTTGAGTTCAGTGGCGGTTTTGCGCAGCGAGGCGACAATGCGATAAGCGCGCTCGACCTCAACCTGATCGATGCGGTGATAGATCTCGCGCATGTCATGGTCGCGCTTTTCCTGAAACCGCTTGCGCCGTGCGGGATCTTCAATCGGGATGCTCGCCTCGTTGCTGTATACCGAATAAAACCGCCCGCTGGTCAGCCCGACCTCGCCGAGCGCCCGCAGCCAAGCGGCAATCACATCCTCGGGATTGTCCTCACGCGCTGCCGTATCCAACTGATTGAGGATATACAAGAACTTGCTCGAATCAGCGCGATTTAGGGTCTCAGCCACCAGATGCTTGAGGGTGTCGCGCATCGCCCCGGGCTCAGGGTGACGGGCATCAAAAAACACCAGCACCAAATCCGAGAGATCCATCATGTGATCGGTGATGCTCAAGATCGCGGTGCGCTGGGCATCGGCATCAAAGCCCGGCGAGTCGATGAGAATCTTGCCGCGCAGCCGCTCGCCTGAGCAGGTTTTGAGCTGCAAATAGGCATCGATGCGTTTGCTCTCCGCCCCCGCCACCCGCGCAATCTCGCGTGAAATCTGGTAAAACGGGAACCGTGGGTCAGAGTCGAGAGAAACGCCAGGCAACAGCCGGCTTTCTTCCTCGGGGCTGTAGACGATGACCGTAAAGCGATCATCGACGGCTTGGTTTCCGGTGCGCTGCACCTTCTGACCCAAAAAGTTGTTGATAAATGTCGATTTCCCCGCTGAAAAGGTGCCAAGAATCGAGATCAGCGGCCACCACGGAATCTGGCTGGCAAAGGAGCGATTAGTCTCCAAAAGCCCCATTTCGTAGGCGACGCTGTCGAGTCGGCGAAAACCCTGAACAGCATTGAGCAGAATCGGATTTTCTTGCTCCAGATGGGATTCGAGATCGCTTAGGCGCTGTTGGACGCTTTCCGAACCGGCCGCCACAGGCATCGGCACTCTCCTTTAATTAAAATGGTTAAACAATAAAGCATCATTAGAACTGCTGGCAATATTATACGCTTTGCAGCGGTTGCGATAGAGGCGAATCCCCCCGCATCACTGGCTTGCGCTAGTTGATGCGAGGAATTTGGCGGTATTTTTGTTGAAGTGATCGGCAGATTTGTGGATACTGATCAGTTGTAGCTTGCCGCTGCACCAATCACAACTCCAATTGTGTTGCTTCATGTCAAACAACAATCTGTCATTTTTTATACAGCTTTTAGGTGCCCGACATCTTATGGCGATCAAATTTTATCCTGTGATCTTGATCCTCACCAGTCTTGTGCTCGGATCAGCCTCAGCCAGTGCCGGCACTGAGGTTTATATTGTCAAACAAGCCGAAGGCTTGCCCACGGTGGCGATTGGCGGCACCGTCATCCCTTATAAGGAAGTCACCTTTTCGGCACAGCTTCCTGGCCGCATCCAAGTGCTGGCGGGGATCGAGGGCGACCGCTTCAAAGAAGGCGATGAACTGGTCGCGCTGGATGCCAGCGAGTTGCGCGCCCAGCGCCAGGCATTGTTGGCACAGATTGCCAGTGCCGATACTCAGATTCGCAATGCTGGGGTGCAACTCAACCGCGAACTGTACTCGCCCCGAGCGCGCACCTCACCAGGTGGCATGGGGCTGCCCAATCTGTTCGATCAGATGTTCACCCGCCCGATGGAAGAGTTCATTGGTGAGCGCGACCAAGGCGCGGAGCTATCTGCTGATCTGTTTGCCTCCCGCACTCAGGTGCAAGAAGCCCATCATCAGATGATGCGCTTGCAAGCCGAGTTGCAAGCCCTGGATTCCAAGCTCCGCGATACGCGGTCGATTGCCCCCTTTGATGGCGTGATTGTGGCTAAGTTTGTCGAGATCGGCGATACCGTGCAACCCGGTCAGCCGCTGCTGCGCTTTGCTGATGTCGAATATTTACAGGTCGAGATCGATGTCCCGGCACGACTGCGCCAAGGACTGCGCGAGGGGATGATGCTCAGCGCGGAACTGGATGCCGCTGCGCGTGATGAGCACATGGTGCCAGTGCGCATCGCCCAGGTGTTCCCGATGGCAGACCGCGAGCGCCACACCGTCAAGGTCAAAGTGGATCTGCCGCAAGGGGTGTCTGAGCCAGGGATGTATGCCCGCGTCCTAGTGCCAGATTTTAACGCCCCAACGCGGGTTAATCCGGTGATCCCGCGCTCGGCGATCCGCTACAACGGCAGCCTGCCCGGGGTTTATGTCATCGATGATCAAGGCAAACCGCAACTGCGGCTGATCCGCATTGGTGAAACCATCCCCGATGGGATCACAGTTTTAAGCGGACTGCGTGCTGGCGAACGGATTCTTGCCGATCCTGATCCTGGCATTGCCTCTGGCTGGTCACGCGGTGCGCCGCAATAAGTTTTGCTCTCTGCTATTTTCGGAAACACGACATGAGCCAAGACGACATGCGTTCCGACGCACATCCACCTGAGCCACAACATCTCGGGCTGGCGGGGCGCACTGCCCGCTTTTTTATTCATTCGCCGCTGTCACCGCTGCTCTATGTGGCAATGCTGGCGATGGGAATCCTGGGGCTGATTGCCACCCCGCGTCAGGAAGATCCACAAATCTCGGTGCCGATGATCGATATCATCGTCGAATATCCGGGGGCTTCTGCCCAACAGGTGTCGATGCTGGCGATGCAGCCGTTGGAACGCATCATGAGCGAGATTCCCGGGGTCAAGCATGTCTATTCGGCAGCAGAGCGGGCGCGGGGGCTGGTCACGGTCGAATTTGATGTCGGCCAGGAAATGGGGCCTTCGCTGGTCAAGGTCAACGAAAAGCTGGCTTCCAACATGGACAAAATCCCCCCGGGGGTGTTGCCGCCGTTGGTTAAGACCAAGGGCATCGATGATGTGCCGATTGTCACCCTCACCCTGTGGTCAAAAGACCTTGACGGCAACGGCGAGCCAGATGTTGATGATGGTCAGTTGCGGCTGTTGGCGCAAGATGTGCTACAAGTGCTCAAAGAAGTCAAAAACACCGGCAATAGCTTCATTGTCGGTGGGCGGCGCGAGCAGATCACCGTCGATGCCTCACCAGAACGCTTGTCGGGTTATGAGATCAGCCTCGCCCAGGTTGCGCACACCATTCAGACCGCCAATGCCGAGACCATCGCCGGCGGAGTGGAATCCAGCGGCGCACATTTCTCAGTCACCACTGGCTCATTTTTGCGCGGAGTGGAGGACATCAACCGACTGGTGGTTGGCACTCACAAAGATATTCCAGTTTATGTCCATGACATCGCCCGTGTCCGCCAAGGCTCGGAAGATGCCAATCAATTGGTGGCTTACTACACCGGCGCGGCAGCCCATGACGGGCTGGTTGCCAATGGTGCGCCCGCGGTGACCATTGCCATTGCTAAAAAGCCGCTGACGAATGGTGTCACCGTTGCCAATGCAATTATTAAAAAAGTTGAAGAGCTGCGCGGCACCCGCATCCCCAACAATGTCGAGGTCAGTATCACCCGCAACTATGGCGAAACCGCCAACGAAAAAGTCTCCGAGCTGATTTTTAAGCTGTTTGTGGCAACCTTTTTCGTGTTTGTCTTGGTGTTGATGGCGTTTCGGGCGCTCAAGCCAGCGCTGGTGGTGATGCTAGTCATTCCCGTGGTGCTGTTGATGACCATTTTTGTCGCCTGGATCAGTGGTTACACCATTGATCGGGTGAGCCTGTTCGCGCTGATTTTCTCGATTGGCATTCTGGTCGATGATGCCATCGTCGTGGTGGAAAATATTTATCGGCGCTGGCTCGAAAAAGGCACTACCGACGAACACACCGCCGTCGATGCGGTGCGCGAAGTTGGCAACCCGACCATTCTT
Source organism: Thiorhodovibrio sp. (assembly GCA_007128075.1). Taxonomy (GTDB): domain Bacteria; phylum Pseudomonadota; class Gammaproteobacteria; order Chromatiales; family Chromatiaceae; genus Thiorhodovibrio_B. Next base: position 2,158 of record SKYD01000186.1, on the reverse strand, counting down.
GCCACCTTCACCGTGATTGCCGCGCTGCTGCCGATGGGCTTTGTCAGCGGCATGATGGGGCCATACATGGAACCGATCCCCGCGCTTGGCTCGGTGGCAATGCTGATCTCGCTGTTTGCGGCCTTTGTGTTCACGCCCTATCTGGCGATCTCCGATGGGCTGCGTCCCTCGATGCGCTATCTTGAGGTCGCCGAGAAACGCGAGCACCGCGAGGCGGCGTGGCTAGAAAAATTATATGTGCGCCTGCTGATGCCACTGATCGAACACCCTCACAAGCGGCGAGTGTTCAGATTGATCCTGTGGGGCACATTTTTATTCACCTGTAGCTTCTTTTATTTCAAGTGGGTGCCGGTCAAGATGCTCCCGCTGGATAACAAGCCTGAGTTTGCGGTGGTCATCGACATGCCCGAGGGCACGGCACTGCCAGTAACCGCCAATCTTGCCTCGCAGATGACCGAACGGCTGCGTGCCTTACCCGAGGTCACCGCGATCCAGCTTTATGCTGGCACCGCACGCCCCTTTGATTTCAATGGCATGGTGCGGCATTATTATCTGCGTTCCGAGCCGTGGCAGGCGGAATTGCAGGTGCAACTGACCAACAAGCATGACCGCGACCGCTCCAGTCATCAGATTGCCGTCGAGGCGCGTGATTTAATCAAGCCACTGGCGGATCAGCGCGGGGCGCGAATTGCTGTGGTTGAGATGCCCCCCGGGCCGCCGGTGTTGCAAGCAGTCGTTGCCGAGATTCATGGCCCCTCAGCGGAGGTGCGCCGTGGTTTTGCGCGTGACATGACCAAATTCTTTGAGCAGGCACCCAGTGCGCGGGATGTCGATAATTATCTGCGCGACAGTTACGATTATTGGCGTTTCAATGTCGATATCGAAAAAGCGGTGCGGCGCGGGATTTCAGTCGATGACATCAATCGCAATCTGGCAATGGCGCTGGGCAGCAAAGAGTTGGGCGATGTCAAACAGATGTCGGGCCATGAGCCAGTGCGCATTGTGGTGCAGGTGCCGCTCGCTGAACGCTCACAGATTGAAACGCTGGGTGATTTGCCAATTCATTCCGCAGCGGGTTTTACCGTGCCATTGAGCGAACTGGGGCGCTTTGAGCGCGTCCCCGAAGAGGCGATCATCTATCGCAAAGATCTGCGCGGTGTGGAATATGTGGTGGCAGATGTCGGTGGCGATCTTGCCGCGCCCGTTTATGCCATGTTCCAGATTCAGGATCTGGTTGCCGATGCCAACTATCGCGCCCCCGATGGCTCAACTCCAAAAGGCTATTGGCTCGGACCACCGCCATCCGATCAAACCTCGAACTGGGAATGGGGCGGCGAATGGACGGTCACCTTTGAGACTTTCCGCGACATGGGTGCTGCCTTTGGGGTGGCGTTGGTGCTGATTTATATCCTCGTGGTGTGGGAATTTGGCAACTTCCGCATCCCATTGGTGATCATGGCACCGATCCCTCTGACCTTGTTGGGAATTATTCCCGCGCATTTCCTCGCCTTTCAACTGGGCATGGGCGGTGAATTTACCGCGACCTCAATGATTGGCTGGATCGCGCTGGCGGGGATTATCGTCCGCAACTCGATTCTATTGGTGGATTTCTCGATCCATGAGCTACAAAAAGGGGTTCCAGTCACCGAGGCGGTGATTCGTGCCTGCAAGACCCGAACCCGTCCAATTGTCATCACCGCGCTGGCGCTGGTGGCTGGCTCCAGCGTGATCTTCAGTGACCCGATTTTCCAAGGCATGGCGATCTCGTTAGCCTCTGGGGTGCTGGTCTCGACCGTGCTGACCTTGATCGTGATTCCGCTGGGCTGTGTTGCCGCCAGCAAGGATCTGTGCGAGGTGGCGGTTGCCAATGCCCCACCTGGGGTCGAGCTGCCCTGCGCGGTGCTGGTCGAATCATCACCGCCGCCGAAGTCGGCTGCTCAATCAGATAGCAAACTGGCAAAAATCGGCCAGGTGCTGTTGATCATCGGTTATGTGCTGCGCGCCCCGCTGTTGCTGCTCTATCAGGCGTTGCAAGGATTGTGGACCAATGATGAGGTTCCACAATCTGATAAAAATCGTCAGCCGCCGAAAAATGCGTTGCAAGCGCACACGCCTTCTTCAGTGGAGCCAGCCAAGCCTGAGCCGGAATCAGCAAAAG
>SKYD01000198.1 GCA_007128075.1 Thiorhodovibrio sp. | reverse complement strand
TAATTCTGCGAGTAAATGTTCTTCAAAAGCAATATTGCTTTTTGTTTTTTGAAAACTTTCCAGCTTTAATGTAATTTCCTGAATAGCATCCCTAATATTTGGAATATTGTGTTTTTTAACTTTGACATTGCTAATCATTGCATTGAAAGCGGAGACATCAATTCCAATTGCATTTATCCCCAATTCGTTTGACTGGACTAGCGTTGTGCCACTTCCACAAAAAGGATCTAATACAATATCACCCTTATGAAAATATGCTTGTTGCTTAAATTCATCTGTATGAGAATCAAGGAAATATTCTACTAATTGAGGAATGAATTTACCTTTGTACGGATGCAATCTGTGAACATGCTTGGTTCTTTCCGATTCTTTATACTCCACAAATGATAAATGCCAGTTCAAATCTTCGCCTAATTTAGTCTTCCATTGTTGCTCTTTATCGTAAGTATCGTAGTATTCTTTTAATTCTTCGATATTGATCAGCGGATTGCCGTTACTTCCGTATTTTTGAATTCTTCCATATTGAAGCAAGTATGAAATATTAGAAGTTGTAATATTGCGATTCAAATATTGCGATGCCCAAGTCGCCGCTTCCTTTAAATTCATAAGCACTGTTTTGTTTTCCTCCAACAATGTCAGTTGATTCATACAACAAATCCTTTGTCTAAGCCACCAGCTCCAGAAAAAAGTGAAACTATTTTCATCACGATTCATTTTGCTTCCAATAACCGAGCGAGATTATCAGGTTTTTTGATTTTTTCCAGAGTAGCTGTTCTTTAATCTCGAAGGGTTCAATCCCCGTCGCTTGCGATGTTGTGCTGCACTGAGCTTGCCTTCAGCTCAATTTAAAGTTGAGCATCGCATAACCAAACCTTGGCTGTCGCCGATGGCTGATGATCCACTCCTATTTTTAGGACTGCCCTCAGCAAATTTCCCACTCGACAGCGCAGTTTTTTTGCGACATAATACTAACCCTCAGCGCCCGTAGCTCAGTTGGATAGAGTACAGCCCTCCGAAGGCTGGGGTCACAGGTTCGAATCCTGTCGGGCGCGCCAATCAAAAGCCTACCACCTCGGGGGTAGCAACAATCGCTCGTAGCTCAAGCTCAAACACCAGCGTTTCTTCTGGACCAATTGCACCGCCGCCACTGCGTCCATAAGCAAGATTAGGCGGCAAAATCAGACGCACACGGGTGCCGACTGGCATCATAATCAACGCCTCACGCCAGCCAGCGATGGTTTTGCTGATTGCCACCGTTGCGGGCTGATCTTCACGCCACGAGCTGGCAAATTCACGCCCATCGATATGCCAGCCGCGATAATGCACCTCGACCCAATCATCAGGCTCAGGAATCGCCCCCTGTCCGGGGCTGAGCACCTCAAACTGTAACCCACTCGGCAAGGTGGCAATCTCTGGACGCTGCTGCTGGGCATCGCGGTAGGCAAGCCCGTCCTCGGCGTTGATATCTGCCAACAATAGCCGCTCAGCCATCCGCGCTGGACTGGTGTCGCAACTGTGAACGCCGACAATCAGCAGCACCAGCGTCAGCAAACTCAATCCAATGAGCCGCCCCATCTCTACACGAGGTTATTTAAACCACTCATCGGATTTGTCGCTGTCATCAGGCGGGGCTGATGGCTTAGGCGCGTCTGCATTCGGCGGCGGGGTGTCTTCTGCGGTGGTCTTTGCAGCGGGGGGGGGCGCTGATGGATTGTTGCGCATCGCCTCGATTAACCGCTGTTGCTGCTCATCTTTTTCTTGTAATTCTGTGTCCGAAGTGCGCACGATGCCAGCAAAGATGTTGATAGTGTCAAATTGAGGAAACTGGCGATCATGTTCAGTCAACAACGCCAACAATGTCATGCCATGATCGTGCGAAAATCCCACGCGCTTGCCATCTCGTGTATCCGACATCAGTTCGATCAATAGATCACGCCCGGCTGGGGTTCCCCACAATTCATCAATTTGTTTAAGATGAGGATAGTCTTGATAGAGTTTGGTGGTATCAACTTCATGCATAATAGTGTTCCGCTATTCGTGGCGCTTAACTGGCTGCCAGCCGGCATCGGTATCAACTGAATTGCTGGGCTGGCGACGCTTGCCGATCTGTTTGCGCACCCGCCAGCGATTTTTGGGCTTAGGTTTGGTGCTGTCCTTGGATGCAGTTGGCGGCGGCTGGCGCGAGGATTTGCTGCGTTTTTTCAGTTGACCATGAAAACGCACCTTAAATTCAGGCAGCGTGAACCGCTCAAACTCAAGCCCCAGATAACGCCCGATGCTCTCGACCCGGTTAAATTCTGCCGGGCAGCTCATAGCAATCGACTCACCCCGTGCCTTGGCGCGGCCAGTGCGTCCACTGCGGTGCAGATAATCATCACCGCGCCGCGGCAAATCAAAATGAATTACCTGACCTACTGCGGGGATATCCAGCCCACGAGCGGCGACATCCGTGGCAACCAATACCTGAATTCGCCCCTCGCGAAATAGACCGACAATACGCCGCCGCTCGGCTTGATCCAGCTCACCGTGCAACACCCCGGTGCGCCGCGCATCGGCACGGAGGGCGTTGCCTAAATGGTCAGCGCGAGTGCGTTGATTGACAAATACCAGCGTTTGGGTAGTGGCAGTGGTGGGCAACAGATGCAGAAGCTGTTGATATTTCTGCGCCTCGTGGTCACTGAGCAGCAGCCGATGGTTGATGTTGGGATGCGCTTGACCGCGGGCACGATCAACTAAGACCG
>SKYD01000030.1 GCA_007128075.1 Thiorhodovibrio sp. | reverse complement strand
AGCGCGATAACAAACGCCGGTGTCCAGTTGCTGCCGCCACGGGTTAACCCGGTGATATGCTCACTCATAGACCAGCAACCTTCGAATAATTGCCAATCAGCTCCAAGGCGACGCTAAGAATCGCATCCGCCTCATCTTTCATTTTGGACAGCGAGGCAAAGCCAAAACGATGCGCCTCGCGCACGCTGCGATCCACCACCACCAGCTTGCCGACCGTCATCACAATGCGTCCAAACCCTTCGGCGTTGATATGCACCAACGGCACCGCCATGAGCCGACATTCTTTTTCGATCATCATCGCAATCGCGTTATAAAACACCTCGATACGCATCAGCGTTTTGGCATCGAGAGTGCCGATCAGCGGCAGATCGCGTTTTTGTTCTTTGCTGAGAATAAAAGGCGCGAGTAATTGCGCATCGTTGAGCTTTTCATTGGTTCCATAGGTGTCCTGCGCCCGCATCTGGCGCACGATTTCGGCACCAAATTCGGTTGAGAGCACTGGATCATCAGCGGCAATGGGATCAGTCATCAGGATTTACTCCGTGTTGGGGGGGAAATTATTCGCACCAGCCTTCCGCTTCCATCAGTGCAAAGCGATCTTCGCTGAGCAACTGTTGGCGTGCGACTGCGCGTGTGAGCCACGCACTGGTGCCGTTGGCAAGATCGGCCTGTAAATCGGCCAGTAAGGGTTTGAGCGCACTGCCCGCTGCCACTTTCAGCGGCTGAATCCCGCTGGCACGCAGACGGGCAATAGCAGAGGCACCGATTGCTTGACAATACACCGCAATGCAGCCCTCCAGCGCGGTGATTTTTTCGGCTAATTTGCCCTCGTTGCCGTCCATCGCCTGGGTGGCAAAGCGGATGACCTCGACAAAGCGGGCGCTGTGGCTGCTGACCTGATAGATCGCAAAGCCGGTGGCAGCACCAAAATGTTGATCCACATGGCGCAGATCGGTGCTGGCAAAAGCAACCTTGACGGTGGGCTGTGACGACTCTGGGGTGAGCACTTTCAGTCGGCGTTCCAGTTGCATATTAAATTCTCCACGCGATTAGGCTGCCTGTTCTGCCGCTGGCCATTGCTTGAGCGACGAGCGATAGGGGTGCAGCTCACTCTTTGCCAGCCCGTTGATCAGATTTGCCAGATCAAACAGCGCCTGCCGCGCACCGGCATAGCCAATCCACAACCGCGCATAGCCGCCGATCAGATCAAACTGCGGGAAGCCGGCCCGCAACAGCGGAATGCCCAGCCGTTGCGCCGTCGCCACACCGTGAGAGTTGCAAATCAACAGCTCTGCCTCCGCTGCTCGCGCCCGCTGTTCGACATCCTCAAGATCGCCGATCTTGACCTCGGCAATCGGGAGCTGGCGCAACGCCGGACTGTTCATCGAAGCCACCGCGACCACGGTTTCAGCACCGATCTCGGCAAGCAGCGCACCCAAGCCCACCAGCAGATCAGGATCACCCGCCAGGGCAATGCGGCTGTGACCCAGCGCAAAATGGGTATCGAGCAAAGCGTCTTGTAATTGTGAGCGTTGGCGGTTGATGCGCTCGGGCACTGGCTCGGCGCTGATGGTCGCCAGGGTTTGGATCAATTGATCGCTGGCAGCCAGCCCCAGCAGATGCGCAAAACGATAATCCGGCACTCCAGTCCGTGCTTTGAGCACATCGGCGACCTCGTTCATAGCAGTGCCGATGACCAGGGTGGCGGCGGCATCGCCCAGATGCGCCAGCTCTTCAACCAGGGTGCCGCCGATGGTCAGCGCACTGTAATCGGTGTTGACCAGATGCCCGTCGAGTGCATCGCCAAGGTTGGGGATTAACACCGGACGCAGCCGAAAACGCTCCATGGTGTCCGTCAGCCATTCGATATCACCCGGGGTCAGGTGCGAGCCAGCCAGCACATTGACCTGGCGTGGGCGGCGACCGGGTGCAGTGCCAGCGGCGCTGGATTCAGGCACTAGAGTGCTCAAAATCGCGGTCACGGCATTGGCATAGCCCGATTCAAGCCCGCCACTAAAATCGGGCGCGGCAACGGGTACCACTGCGGTATGTGCATATTCGGGATATTGAGCGCGAAATTCGCGCACGGCGCGTGCCACATCCGCACCCTGGGTTTCGACCACGCCCGTGGTCGGGATGCCGATTAAATCGGGATTTTGTTTCTCACACAGGGTGCGTAAACCTTCCACAATGCGGTCATCGCTGCCCATGATGGCGCTGACCTGATCGAGCGCGGTGGTTTGCAGCGGAATCGGCTCACGAAAATGCTGGATGAGAAAAATTTTGCCAAACGCCGTACAGCCCTGCGAGCCGTGCAGCATCGGAATGGTGCGCTGAAAGCCCAGAAAAGCCAGCGCCGCGCCTAGGGTAGCGCTGGCTTTGAGCGGACTGACAGTGAGCGGCTTGTTGCGCTTGAGAATCGTTGGCTCAACCATGTGACACCTCCCAAGGTGCGGGGGTGCGCACTGCCTCCCAAATCGGGCTGTTGAGGCTGACCCACAGCCGCCGCGCCAGCTCGATCATGCCCTGATAGCCGGCATAGGCAAATTCACGCTCTTGGTTGACATCGAGAAACGGCAGCCGCGCCTTGAGTGCCGTATACATATTGCGTCCACCGGCAATCATCATGTCCACCTCGTGCTGACGACAGAGATCGAGCAGCTTGCGTGGATTGCCGTCTTCAATCATCACCGCATCCTCACCCATCAGTTCACGAATCCGCGCCTTATCCTCGGCGGTTGATTT
>SKYD01000107.1 GCA_007128075.1 Thiorhodovibrio sp. | reverse complement strand
TTGGCTGCATTGCTGACCTGTTGTGGGTTAAACTCGCCGTCAAGGTTGGCTTTGATCTTGCCCATGTTCCAGCTCATAAAGCGATAGCCAGACTGGCGGGTAATGATCTGCTCCTCGGGAGTCAGACCGCTGGCGACCGCACTCCCGATCAGACAGACCATCGACAAAACAACAAGACTGGTACGAATCATAGTATTCCTCGCATTGAAGGCTAAACATCGGTTAAGGTTATAGGGTTAGAGTCAGGGATGTTTTTTCCCTTGGTGCCATAGGTGGTAGCGGCGACGGGATAAAAAAAGCCCCGCCGCTGCGCCCCGGCGTGATCATTTATAGTAGGTTGCTCATGGAAATTATTGGTACGATTACACAGGTTCTTGAAGAGCTCTCTGGCACATCGGCGCGCGGTCCGTGGCGCAAACGCGATTATATCCTACAAACCGAAGGAGAATATCCAAAATCGGTTTGCTTTACAGTGTGGGGAGATCGCATTGATACTTTAGGAATCCAGCAAGGACAGCGGCTACAGGTGTCGGTGAATCTGGAAAGCCGCGAATACAACGGGCGCTGGTATACCGATGTCAAAGCCTGGAAGGTGGCAACACTAGAGGATCAATCAGTGCAGGCACCAGAGCCGCCGTTGCCAGGGCCTGGTGATTATCCTGATATTCCGTTTTAATGCAGGTAATTCAACGATGAATCGCGTAATCCACTATTTGGCTGGCTTGTTTTTGGTGCTAGCATTGACTGGCTGTATCCAGGTCGAGCAAACCCTGCAATTAGCCAGCGATGGCTCCGGGGTGCTGATGCTGCGTTATGGCATGACAGAGGAAACGCTGGCGCAAATGGAAGCCATGGAACAGATGGCGAAAGCCTTTGGCAATGACGAGGAAGACAGCACCAGCGATCTGCCGTTTGAGTTTGACGAGGACAGGGTGCGCGAAGAATTTGCCGCCAACCAGGTCGATGGGCTAGAGCTACGCACAGTGCGTGCTGAAACCGTTGATGGTTGGCGTTACATGAATCTGGAGATTGCCTTTGATCGGCTGGAGCTGATCACTGAGCATGAATTCTACAGCGATAACCGTCTCACCTTGCAGCGCAATGCAGCGGGTCATTATGTCCTGACCCAGTATAGCGGTGATGAGGATTCTTTTGGGCTGGGCAACAGCGGTATGGAGCTTGATGAGCTGGAAGGTGCCATGCTTCAGCAGATGGCGAGTCTATTTGAGGGCATGCGAATTGTCTCAACCGTTATCACCCCCAGCGCCATTATTGATAGCAACGCCGATGTGGTCGAGCGCAAGCGCGCCTCATGGATTTTTGATATTGATCAAGACCCTGCGGTGCTGCAACGCATGAAAACCCTGGAAATGCGGCTGGTGTTTGATGGCAAGGGCGTGACCCTGCCGACCATCGACACCCAAGCGAATTGATGCAAATAAAGCTAGACAACCGCCTAACAAGTCGGTATAGTACCTGCTTTGGTTACGGGGCCATAGCTCAGCTGGGAGAGCGCAACACTGGCAGTGTTGAGGTCGGCGGTTCGATCCCGCCTGGCTCCACCAAGTCTTAGTCCCCATCGTCTAGAGGCCTAGGACACCGCCCTTTCACGGCGGCAACCGGGGTTCGAATCCCCGTGGGGACGCCAATTAATTTTAACCCGCCTTACATGGCGGGTTTTTTTTGTAGAATTTTTGGTAACTTAGTTACTCCGAAAACTCATCCGAATCCAAGCGCACGATGCGGCCGTTGCGTAGACAAAAAGTTCCGCCAGAGGTGGGGGTTTTGAACTCGCGCACTTGTTGACCGATATGCAGCTCGACACCAGTCTCGATCTCGTGATCAACAATCATGCTTGCCGCCTCCAGATTCGCCAGCCGAGCAATCAGCCGAGTCCGCTTTCCTGTCAGCTCAGTCACTTCTTGTTTAATTTGAGCAAATGCTTTTTGGGCGTGCGCTTTGACCTGCTCGGAATGTTTTTTAGGGTTTTTGTTGATGTCGGTGATCAAGCGAATTAATTGGCTAAATTCATGCTTTTTCGGCTCCAATTCTGCCTCAAGATGCTCAAGTTCTTGCTGCAAATCAGGATCAGCACCGACTTCAATGCGGGTGATAATTGACAACTGCGAGCCAACCGTCCGCGCCCGCACTTCGGTTGGTGAGCGCACCACGCCACCGACAATCGATCCACCTTTTGATGCACCAGGCCGCCCCACCCGCACCGCGCCTTTGTGGCTATTGACCTCGCAATGCACCAGCCCTTTGCTGATGAGAACATCGCCCTGGGCATCAATCAGCGAATGCTGAATAAAACTGGCACGGATACAACCACCTGCTTTGAGGTACGAGACCTCGTCTGACAGCTTGCCCTCTTTGTCGCGCAATTCGTTGACACCAATGATTGCACTCTCGACCACGATATCGCCACCAGCCTCAAGCGTTGCTGCTTCCACACAGCCGCGCACCACAATATCGCCAGTGGCCTGCACCAACATCCCGGGGATCACATCTTTGGAGACATTGATCGTGCCTTCAAAACGCAGATTGCCGAGTTTTAAGTCAACATTCTCGACATTGAGCACCGGCTCAACAATCGCGCCATGATCAATCAGCACCATTTGGCCAGCACACTCAGCACGCAGCAGATTGCCATCGCCTGGATCAATGACCACGCCTTTAGATTTTTTAGAAAACGGAATATCACGCCCATTGTGCGCTGGAACCTCATCGCTTAGCACCGTCATCCCCGAGACTCCAAGGGTGGGGGGATGCCGCCGCAGCACAGGATCGCCAGGCTTGACCAGCACCAGGCGGTTGAGCTCACGATAATTGACCTTGCCATTTTCGTCGACCTGCGGGGCGCGATTGCGCGCCTCGGGCTGCAAGCTCTCAAACTGGGCATCAGCACCATTCACCGGAGCTTTGCCACGGGCAACGATCAATGTGGTGGGTTCTGTTGCTGCCAGCGCGGTCTGAATCGCCGCCTCATCGCGACCAAAGGTCACGCTCGCTTCGTTGAGTGCCTCATCAATCATCAGCCGAGTGAGCTTATCGCCGCCCTGTGCTGGTTTAATCTGAGCTTTGACCTCCATCTTGTCTGAGCTGATAGCAATCGTCAGACTGGCATCGCGCCGATGGGCAATTGGCTCGCGACCATCCTCGGCTTTGCCAGCATTATAATGTTTAATCAGGCGGGCAATTGCCTGTTCATCGCGGGCAAAGGCACCAAAGCCAGCACTTGTTAATGCATGTTCAAAGGTGGCACGATCTAAGGGTGGGGATTGGCTATCTTTCGCTGGAAATTTTGCTCTTACACTAATTTGATCATCACCTAAGCTGAAGCGCAGCGGGCCTTCATACTTAGATTGCGGGGCAGTGTCTGCGTGGGGGGCCGCTGGGGTGTGTTTAACCATCTCTAAATCTGTCCTCAAAACATTGCTTGTGTGCTGTCACCTAACTGCTGGTGCAGTTTACGCGCTAGGGAATGCGCATAATAGCAGTCTTAATAGATTCTAGTTGAGTTAAATTAACGGTCAACCATCGCCAAACATGGGTTAAAACATGAAACTAAAAACAAAAATTTTATCAGGATTTGCTGCAATTTTGCTGCTGTTGTTGCTTGCGGTGGGTTGGGGCAGTTTAGGCTTAGGCAATGTGTTGCGTCTCACTGACCAAGTGGTCGAGGCTGATGCGCTGCGCGATCATCTGGCACAGCGCGAGATCGATCATCTCAACTGGGCAGCCGAGCTGAGTTATTTTGTATTTGATCCACGCATTGAACAGCTTAGTGTTGAGCTAGACCATACCAAATGCGGCTTTGGGCGCTGGTATTATGGAGAAGGTCGCCGCCATGCCGAGGCACTGTTTCCCGAAATCACTCCGCGAATGTCGGCGATTGAGACCCCGCATCGGCTGTTACATGAATCCGCCCACGACATTGCCCAATCCACCCGCACCGATCCCAGCCGCGCTAGGGGTGCGACGCTGTATCGTGAACACACAATTCCCCATCTGCAAGCAGTGCAAAAAGAGCTTGGGGCGATGTCCGAGCTGATTGCCAAAGGGTCGGCGCAAGTCCATCGCCAACTCGAAACTGGCGGTGTGCGCACCCAATGGATTCAAAACAGCGTGGCAGCGATCTCGCTGTTGTTGGGGGCAATCTTGGCGTGGCTGATCACTGAGAGCACCATGCGCCAGCTAGGCGAGGATCCTGCCACCTTGCAAACGGTCGCGCAACGGATTGCCAAAGGCGATCTGACCGTTAGTTTGGATATCAAACAGCCCGGGAGCTTGGCGGCCAGTATGCACGCGATGGTTGAGCAGATTAAAGATGTGGTCACCGATGTGCGCGCCGGCTCGGACAATCTCAGCTCGGCCTCCAGTGAGGTGAGCTCGACGGCACAGTCACTCAGTCAAAGTGCCACTGAGCAAGCAGCCGGGGTTGAGGAGGCGACTTCGAGCATTGAGCAGTTGCAGCATTCCGTCACCAACAATACAGTCAGTGCCCGCACCACCAATGACATTGCCCGTCAATCCGCCCAGCAGGCGGAACAAGGTGGAGCCGCAGTGGCGCGCACTGTGGTGGCGATGAAAGAGATCGCCGGCAAGATCAATCTCATCGAGGAGATTGCCTATAAAACCAATCTGCTGGCGCTAAATGCCGCGATTGAGGCAGCCCGTGCTGGTGAGCATGGCAAAGGCTTTACCGTGGTTGCAGCGGAGGTGCGCAAATTGGCCGAAAATAGCGGCAATACGGCCAAAGATATTAACCAGTTGGCAACCAATAGCGTCGCCATTGCTGAGGAAGCGGGACAACTGCTGGAGGCGATGGTGCCCAATATCGTCAAAACTGCGGCGTTAATTGCCGATATTACCCAGGCATCGAGCGATCAGGACAGCGGCATTGGTCAAATCAGCGATGCCATGAAGCAGATGGACCAAACCACCCAGGGCAATGCGGCAGCGGCTGAAGAGCTCGCCGCCACCGCTGAACAATTAAGTGCCCAAGCCGAACAACTACAAGAAGTTGTGGCGTTCTTTCAACTTAACCACTAAACGGCACCACCACAAACCGCAGTTCGTCGTTGTGTTCGATGCGCAACAACACCGCCGGGCGTTGTCCACGGGCGGCGGCACGAATGGCGGCAATTGCCTCCTCGGCACTGTTGACGGGCTGTTGTCCGACCATCGAGATCACCATGCCGGGGCGAATGCCGGCGCGCGCTGCTGGGGTGCCTGGTTCGACATCCACCACCAACGCACCTCGGGTGCTGGCTGGAATCCGAAACTCGGCGCGCAATTCAGGGGTCAGCGAATGCACATACACGCCTAACCGTGCTGGTGCGGGTTCTTGGTCCTGATCGGGCATCCCGCGGCGTGGCATGGGTGCCTGCGCGGTTTCAGATTGTGGCATCGCACCAATCGTCACCGCCAATTTTTGGCGTTGACTGCCACGCAACACCTCAATCTCAACCTTTTTGCCAGCGGGCAGGGTGGCGACATAGCGGGTGAGTTGGCGATAATCGCTCATGGCTTGATCGGCGACGCGGATGATGACATCGCCATCCCGTAGCCCCGCCCGCTGCGCCGGGCTTTGCGGTAACACTTGGGTCACTAGCACGCCCTGATGTTGTTCTAGCCCCAAACTGCTGGCGACCTCTGGGGTCACGGGCTGAATCTGCACGCCAAGCCAGCCGCGCTCGACGCGGCCGGTGTCTCGCAGTTGGCTGACCACATCCGCGACGGTCTCGGCAGGAATGGCAAAGCCGATGCCGATGTTGCCGCCGCTCGGTGAAAAGATTGCGGTGTTGACTCCAATCACCTTTCCAGTGGCATCAAACAGCGGGCCGCCGGAGTTGCCACGGTTGATCGGTGCATCAATCTGCAAATAATCATCGTAGGGACCGGAGCGAATGTCGCGCCCGCGTGCCGAGATAATCCCCGCATTGACCGAGCCGCCCAGCCCAAACGGATTGCCAACCGCCAGCACCCAGTCGCCGACGCGGGCATTTTCAGCACTGCCAAGTTCAACAAATGGCAATGGCACTGTTGCCTCGATCTTGAGCAACGCCAAATCAGTTTTGGTATCGCGTCCAACCACCGAGGCGGTGTAATGGTCGCCATTGTTGAGCGTAATCTCGATGCGATCGGCATCGGCGATCACATGATGATTGGTCACAATGTAGCCTTGGGGATCAATAATGAAGCCAGAGCCTTGGCCCTCACGCGGGGCACCAAAGGGCATCGCCTCTTGGTGATGAAAGCGGCGAAAGAATTCATGCAGCGGTGAATTTTCGGGAATGCCCGGCGGCAACAGCCGACTGAGAGAATTTTGTGTTGGTGCCTCAGTGACGACCGTGACATTGACCACGGCGGTCACCACCCGCTCGGCAACATCCGCAAAGCTCGGCGGCCCTGCGGAGGCCACCTGCGGCAATGGAGCCGGGGTGCGTGCCAATACCATGCTGCCTGGCCACAGACACAGCAAACTCAGTGCGCACAGAGAAACCCAGTGCTTGGGTTGTACGATTTGTTTTACCATAAAGGTTCTCCGTTAAAGTCATCGCAACAAAAAATTTAGGAGGGCCTGATGTCGATAAAAAAAACAATAGCAAATCAAGCCAAACAACATCAAGAATCTCGGCATCAAGAATCTCGGCATAAGGTGTATCTTGATGATGCCGCCTATGTTGAGGACGCGGTGGCAGTGCTTGATCTGGACACCATACTTGCCCAAGGGTTGCCAAAAATTGATCCCCAGGTGCTGATCAACAGCACCCAAGAGCTTGCCGAAAGCCAGTTGCTGCCAGCCATTGCCCAGGCACAAGCACGGCTCAAACAGCAGCCCGCCGCCGCCTATCTGCATGCTGAACTGGCACTGTTGCTGGCACGGGCGCGGCGTTTTGATGAATTGATTCCCATTGCCAATCAAGCAATTCCCGCCAATTTCAGCGCGGGTTATCCACAATTAGCCTGCGCAGTTTTTCATGCTACCCCGCGCATCCGCCGCCAGCTTGATCTTGACATCGCCACCCTCGACCAGCTCGATCAACGGCTGTTAATTTCGGGGCATTATTTTGTTGCCGCCGAGGCTGCCTTTATGAGCCTGATGCGCACCCGCGCCAGTGATGACAAGGTGCGTGCGCGGCTGTTGAGCATTGCGCGGCTGGCGCGTCAATCGGGGATTACCTATGACGCGATGAAAATTGAACGCTGGTTTTTGCAGCTCTTTCCCGATGCCCCCGAGGCTGACCAAGTGCGAGCGCAACTCAACGCTGATGAAGCACAGTGTGATGTGGTGACCACCGCCGTTGCGGCGGTTCCATCTTGCGAAGAGGAAGAAGAGAGCATTCCGCTGTTTCGTTCCAGTGAGAATAATTTTACCGCCGAACTGCCTCTGCTCCCTGAGGCTTATCTTGCCGCCGCGCCGACTTCTGAAGCGGAAGTCTTTGCCCGTCAGGCGATGCTCCAGCCGCCGACCTGGGGCAATGCGCTACTGTTGGCAAAAAGCCGCCACAGTATGCACGCCCATAATCCCTATATCGTGGCTGAATTGGCGTTATTGCTGATCCGTGTCGAGCGTTATCAAGGGCGCGCGGGGTTGATCGCCCACGCCATCACCAGCAACCTGCACCACGGCAATCAACTGCTCGCCTCGGCGATCTATCAAGCGGCAGAGGCGATCTCAGATCAATTCAACTTCAGTGCTGCTGAACGCCAACTGCTTGAACAACAACATCCACTAGAACTTGATCTGAACATCGGCGATGACTGATTTACACGATTTAGAGCTGATTCTGCGCTCTGAAACTCCGGTGTTGCTGATTGAGTCACTGGAAGAGCGGCGCATCATTGAATTATTCACCCGCTTAGGGATTGAGTCCGCCGAGCCGGTGTTTTGCTGGTCGATGACTGAGGGGCTGTCGCGTGCTGAATATCAGGGGGCGCATCATCAGCTCGACTTGGCCGATCCTAGCGCCATCTTGCGTCATATCAAGGTCACACCGCAGCGCGGCATTTATATGTTGCTGGATTTTCATCCTTTTCTCGACCAGCCACTGCATGTGCGCTTGATCAAAGAAATTGCCCAAACTTTTCACGATGTCCCGCGCCGTTTGGTGTTGGTGAGTCATGCGATTGATAGCCCGCCCGAATTGCGCCATTTGAGTGCGCGTTTTTGTCTGCGGCTGCCGGATCGCTCGCGGCTGCTGGCGTTGATTCGTGAAGAGGCACAACGCTGGCAGCACGCCCAGCCCAATCGTAGCTTTCGCGCCAACCGCGAGGCGGTGGATCAGCTCTCGCGCACTCTGCTTGGCGTGACTGAATCTGATGCCAGGCGGCTGATTCGCAACGCCATCCGCCGCGATGGGGCAATCACTGAATCAGATGTCAGTGAGGTGATTCGTGCTAAATATGAATTACTTAGCCCGCAGGGACTGATCGCATTTGAATATGACACCGCCTCCTTTGCTGACATTGCTGGGCTGGAGAATCTCAAAACCTGGCTGGATATCCGCCGCGCTCCGTTTTTAGACGACAGCGCAACCACCGAGCGTCCACGCGGGGTGATGCTGTTAGGTGTCCAGGGCAGCGGCAAAAGTCTGGCGGCAAAAGCGGTTGCGGGGCGTTTTGGCGTTGCCTTGTTGCGGCTCGATTTTGCCGCGCTCTATAACAAATACATCGGCGAGAGCGAGCGCAATCTGCGCGAGGCGTTGACCATTGCTGAGGTCATGGCACCCTGTGTGCTGTGGTGTGATGAGATCGAAAAGGGGTTGGCTTCTGGCAACAGCGATGAGGGCACCGGACGACGGATCATGGGCACGCTGCTCACCTGGATGGCGGAACGCAAAAAAGCCGTGTTCATGGTCGCCACCTCCAACGACATCACCCGCCTGCCGCCTGAATTGGTGCGCAAGGGGCGGCTTGATGAGATTTTCTTTGTCGATTTGCCGAATCAGGCAATGCGTCGTGAGATTATTCGCATTCATCTGAGCAAACGGGGGCTGGATGTCACCCATTTTGACCTCGATCATCTGGCAGCCGCCAGCGAGGGTTTTTCTGGTGCTGGCATCGAACAAGCAGTGGTCTCCGCGCTCTATGATGCACGAGCTGATCGCAGCCCACTAGGCACCGCCTCCATTCTTGCCGAAATCGAACGCACCCAGCCGCTGTCTGTAGTCATGGACACCCAAATTGCACAACTACGCGCCTGGGCGCACGGACGAACTGTGTTGGCATAGCATTAGCCACCGAAAATTTTTATCCAGATGCTTTTTCGACAATTTCTATTTCTTCGTCGGTTAATCCGTAAAGTTGATAAACAAGTTGGTCGATTTGGTTTTCGAGTTCTTTTGTATCCGCTGACGGGTTTTGCTTTTTGATCGCCAAGACTTCTTTTACCTGATTTGAAATTTTAATCTCAGTTTCTTTTGAGACCTTTTCAGGTACAGGAAAGGGGTTAATATAATTGGTTTGAAATCTTCTTGCATCACCTTGCAATGTATCGCCTGTGCTTTTAAGAAACCACCACAGCAATTTAGAGTTAGCAATCGCTAAAAAATATTCATAGCTTTCTTCTGTGGTTTGTTGTTTTATCCAACTGTAAACTGTTGTTGAATGATAAAAGTTTTCTTGATTCAATGTGACATTAGGACGACTTGTACAAATTTCCATTGAAGAAAGTTTTTGCTGCTCAAATTTATTCAAATTTTTTGGATAAATGTAACCATGCCAATGTTGCATTTTTGCCGCTTTACCGCGCTCTCTTGCTTTAAAAACAGTTTCGTGATCTTTAATGTAAACAAATGTCAATGGATATTTTTTCTCAATCTCATCAATCGTCACAATTTTAGCTAATCCATTTTCAACGCTATAAGGAAAAAACACATATTTATTGGTTGACAGATAGCTGTATCGTTGCACATTTTTTCCCATTAAAAACGGTTTAAATAATTCTCTTTCTATTTGATATTCTTTGCCACTGATTGGAACCTTTACGATAAAATTATCTTTATCGATACAATCGACTATGTACAAATTATCTTTGCTTGTAGCTATACCTTGAAATATATCTTCAAAAATATGTTTAAACAGTTTAGATTTTGCGTAAATTTTTTCAAAAACACTAAATTCTAATGTTTCATCAAATAAAATCCACTGATTATTTCCATAAAGTTCAGCAGCTTTTTCGATCATTTCGTAAGTAACATAAGCATACCGCTGTTTATTAAGCATTCGACTTTTAAAGTCTGATTTGAAAGGAAACCGCTGAAAATAAAATCCAGCACTTGGTTTTTTGCTAAATCGGGTAACGCAGGTATAAGTGTCAGCGTCATCAAAAATCATGTTCGCACCAAAATGTGCGATTTCATCAATGTATTGCCCTTGTTTTAGATAGTTTCTAAACACTTCTGAAGACGCTGCGTTCAGAAATTTATGTGGAAAAATATAAGCGTTATTGGCACTATCTGAAGAAACATTGACTGCCAATTCAAAAAAGATGTTGGCTATATCATAGGAGGCTGTGGCGTTGTTATATTTTTTCTCGTAAAACAATTTTTGCGCTGGTTGCGAGGCTTGAATTTCTTGAACACGCATATAAGGCGGATTGCCAATTACCACATCAAAACCAACAAAATCACCATCATCATTTAATACTTCTGGAAACTCAAATC
>SKYD01000221.1 GCA_007128075.1 Thiorhodovibrio sp. | reverse complement strand
CCGTCTTGATTAACCGGCAAAATCGGCGCGGCTCGATGATTTTGCCGGGACAAAGTCTGTTTATTCTCGAAACTGAGCCAGCAGGCTATATTGTCTATGCTGCCAATGAGGCCGAAAAAGCAGCCAGCGTGACGCTGATTGATGCCCGTGCTGTCGGTGCTTTTGGGCGTTTAACCATGGCGGGGCGTGAGTCCGACATCGATGCTGCGGCCGATGCTGCCATCAGTGCGGTTGAGGGTTTGTCTGGTGTGAACTGGTAGCTGGTTCACGAACCGCCCCTACTCTATCTACTGGGGGGTTTAATCGTGGTGCTGTTCATGTTCGGATAATTTATCAATGGCTATATCTACTGGGAGGGCGGTTCACGAACCGCCCCTACTAATCACTGGGAGAGTTATATGCGTTTTTTACTATTGCTCATTTTTGTGTTATTGAGTGCTTCGGTGCAAGCCGATTGGGTCATTGATCCCGACCGCTCGCATCTGGCGGTGGTCTCAATTAAATCTGGCGATATTGCCGAAGTGCATCACTTTAATACACTCAGTGGCGAGATCAATGCCGCTGGCGCGGTCGAGATTCGGCTGCCGCTGGATGCCATCGAAACCGCAATCCCCATTCGCAACGAGCGCATGCGCGAGCTGTTGTTTGTCACTGCCGAGTATCCCGAGGCGCGACTGACCGCGACACTCGACACCGCCAGCTTAGCAGCGATGCATGTTGGTCACATTGGTACGCTAAAAGGTGAAGCATTGTTGACACTGCATGGTGTGCGCCAGCGACTGCCGTTGCACATGCAAGCGGTGCGGGTTGACCCAAACACCATCATGGTTGCCAGCCAGGTGCCTGTGATGATCGACGCGGCTGAGTTTGGGCTCAGTGCGGGCATCGAACAATTGCGCAAACTTGCGGGGCTGGAGTCGATCAGTCATGCGGTTCCGGTGACCTTTGTTTTGACCTTCGTTGCGTTATAAACAACGCTACGATTTTTTTGTGAACGAACCCTATTCGGAATAGTGTTTTATTATGTCTGAAATTACCGAACTTTACGCCCGTGAGATCTTAGATTCGCGGGGCAATCCGACCGTTGAGGTCGATGTCATCACCGCCGCTGGTGCTGTGGGTCGTGCAGCGGTGCCTTCGGGTGCTTCCACTGGCTCGCGTGAGGCGCTGGAGTTGCGCGATGGTGATTCAAGCCGCTATCTGGGCAAAGGGGTGCAAAAAGCCTGCGCCCATATTCGCACTGAGATTCGTGACACTGTGCTGGGGCTGGAGGTGACGGATCAGCAGGCGCTGGATCAGGCGATGATCGCGCTGGATGGCACTGAGAATAAAGCCCGTCTGGGTGCCAATGCGATCTTAGGGGTGTCGATGGCGGCGGCGCATGCCAGTGCGCAGGAGCAGTCAATGCCGCTGTATCAGGCGCTCAGTCGCAGCGGTCAGCATCGGTTGCCAGTGCCAATGATGAACATCATCAATGGCGGCGAACATGCCGATAACAGCATTGATTTTCAAGAGTTTATGATTTTGCCGGTCGGCGCAACCAGCATCCGCGAGGCGGTGCGCTATGGTGCCGAGGTGTTTCATGCCCTGAAAAGCGTGCTCAAAAAACGCGGGCTGGCGACAGCGGTCGGCGACGAGGGCGGTTTTGCGCCGGATCTGCCGTCCAATGAGGCGGCGATTGAGGCGATTTTAGAGGCGATTCATCAGGCAGGCTACAAGCCTGGCGATGACATCTATCTGGGGATGGATGTTGCCGCCTCGGAGTTTTATCACAACGGCAACTATGAACTCAAAGGCGAAGGCCGCACCCTGGATGCTTCGGGGCTGACCGAGTTGCTGCTCAATTGGGTCAATCAATATCCGATTTTGAGCATCGAGGACGGGCTGGC
Source organism: Thiorhodovibrio sp. (assembly GCA_007128075.1). Classification (GTDB taxonomy): domain Bacteria; phylum Pseudomonadota; class Gammaproteobacteria; order Chromatiales; family Chromatiaceae; genus Thiorhodovibrio_B. The sequence goes on along the minus strand of SKYD01000221.1, from coordinate 895 downwards.
TGAAGGCGACTGGGCGGGCTGGAAAGAGCACACTGAGCGTCTAGGTGGCAAGGTGCAATTGGTTGGCGATGATATTTTTGTCACCAACACCAAAATTTTGCAGCAGGGCATTGATCAGGGGGTTGCCAATTCGATTCTGATTAAGGTCAATCAGATCGGCACCCTGACCGAGACCTTTGAGGCGATTGCGATGGCGCACAACGCCGGTTATACCGCGGTGGTCTCGCACCGCTCTGGCGAGACCGAAGACACCACCATTGCTGATTTGGTGGTCGCCGCTGCCACCGGACAGATCAAAACCGGCTCGCTGTCGCGCTCGGATCGGGTGGCAAAATACAACCAATTGATGCGCATTGAAGATCAGCTTGGCGATCAAGCAGTCTATGCTGGGCGCGGTGCCTTCAAATGGTTATAACCATCTGAGCACTCGCCGATGCGTTTTTCCACGCGCTGGCTGATCCTCATTTTGGTGTTGACCCTGGGCTGGCTGCAGTATCGGCTGTGGTTTGGCGCGGGGAGTCTGTCTGAGCTCTATGAGCTGCGGGCGCAGCTTGCTGGATACCAACAAGAACTCGACCGCCTAAAAGCCCGCAATCGGGCGCTGGCGGCTGAAGTCGAAAATCTTAAAAGTGGCTATGCGGCGATTGAGGAGCGGGCACGCTATGAGCTGGGGATGATTCAGCGCGGGGAGATGTTTATACAGGTGATCGAAACCAAACCGAGGACTCCGGCGCGTGATGAACAATACTGAGCACATCTGGGTGCTGATTCCTGCGGCCGGTGTTGGCCGCCGCTTTGGCGGCTCCATGCCGAAACAATATCTGGAACTTGGTGGACGGCGGATTATCGATCATGTGCTGGCGCTGTTTTTAGCCCATCCGGCGATTAGCGGCTG
>SKYD01000066.1 GCA_007128075.1 Thiorhodovibrio sp. | reverse complement strand
TCTGGCCACAGGACAGGCGCGTGCGCCGGATAAAATCCTGGTGTCAGCCTCCGCTGGTCAGCGCGCCTTCGATCTGGCGGTGTCGACACTGCGCCTCGGCGCAAGCGGCACCAAAAAAACCGTCTTCCATGTGATGACCAATAGCTTTCCCGCCACCCGGCTCGGGCTGGAATACCGCGTCCAGCTCAGCGCCGTGACTCCGCAAGTGCGCGACAATGGCGAGTTGGAAACGGTGCGCCAAGCGGTGCGCCGGGTGATGGACGCGACCGCGTTGGGGCGCGCTCAACAAGAAATTGTGCAGGCCTTGCGCCAAGGATCGGCGCAAGTGATCTACTTTGCCCAAGACAAGGCGTTCCTGAGCGATCTGGCAGCGGTGCTGGAGCAGGCCGCAGAGATTGGCCAGGATCAGGTCGCCATTCTGGATTCTTCCGTGCCCGCGCACCAGCGCCAGCAGTTGGTCAAGCCAGCGGTGCGCGATGCCAAAAAGGTCTTTTTGATGACCTCATCAGGCGCACGCGGGGTGTCCTTTCCGAAAACGGACTGCATCATCGCCGTCATGCCGCGCTTCCAGATCGAGGCCTCGCTGATGGAACTGGCGCAGTTAATCTATCGCGGACGCGGGCGCTACCAAGATGCCAACGGTGCCGAGGTCTGCGGTGACCGGGTGCCGCGCCGCCTGGTGCTGTTGATCGATGACTATCTGGTGACTACTCAGAAAACGCTTGATCCGCAGCACTGGCTGCGTCAGTCGATTGATCTGCTGACATTGTTGGTGATGCTGCGCGCAACCCTGTTTACCCGCATCACCGGGGATGCCGGTCTGCGACAACCGCTGGCGCTGGTGCCGGTGGGGCGGACGGGTGTCGAGGAACTGGTGAGCCTGATGTCGCAGAGCGTGACTCAGTTCCGCAACGAAGCCGCTGTCGCCTGGCGGCGCATCAGCGACCCGCCCTTGCTCGGTTTGGTGGAAAACGCGCAAGCCAACTTGGTGGAGCTGTTCTCGCGCATCACACTGCATGCGGACACCCCCCGAGCTGCTGATCGTCGCACCATGGCGCGCCATGCGGATGCTAGGGCGCTGGTGGATTTGGCAACAGAGATGTTGCGCCCGCTGTTGGTGTATGCCAAGCAAGGCACCTCCATCCCCGAGCGCCTGTTCGTGTCCGGGCCGGTGTTTCTTGAACACTGGGGCGACTTCGACCTGCTGGAGGTTTTTCGCTTTGAGGGCCACACCACGGACATCGACCAGATGGCGCGGCAATTGATTGGACAACTCCGAGCCATCACGGCACAGCCGGCCTTTGCGCCGGGCATGCGTCGGCCTGCCGCGACCCTGGTGCGCATCCTGGAACGCGACCCCCAGCATGCTGGTCAGCAGTTCAATATTTTTAAATACCTCAAATCCCCCAACACCTGGATCGCTATCCCATGCGGATACAGCCAATTCATAGCCCACGACCGCCGCCTGGAGTCCGACCACCCCATCGAAATTCAAGCCGCCGAGGAGTGGCAGGAGGCACTCGCCCAGAGCCTGTCGGCCACCGGCGCACGGCTGCCGCCCATCGCGCGTTATGCCGACTACCCGTGGGCGGCCAGCGTGGGTCACGCCAATCCGTTGCAGTGGGACACGGTCTTCGATGACCGTTATTTCATGGCATCAAACGAAATGAATTTATTGAACACCCTTTTGTTGGCAGCGGCTGAGTGACTCGACCATGACCCCCGAAGCCTTTATTGCCGCTTGGCAAGACAATCCGTTGACCGAGCGCGCCGGTGCGCAGCAGCATTTTAGCGATCTGTGCGATCTACTCGGCGTGGACAAGCCCCGCGTTCCTGACAGCTATTGTTTCGAGCGCGGGGCAAAGAAAGCTGGTGGCGGCGATGGCTGGGCAGATGTGTGGAAGCGTGGGCATTTTGGCTGGGAAAACAAGAAGCCGGGACGCGATCTGGCGAAAGCCTACAAGCAACTGACCGACTACGCCGCGCATCTCGAACACCCGCCGCTGTTGGTGGTTTCGGATCGTGAGCGGATTATTATTCACACCGCGTTCACCGGCTACCCCGACGAGCCACGCGAGATTTTACTCGCCGATTTGGTTCACGCCGACACTCGCCAACTGTTGCGCTGGGTGTTCACCAATCCCGAAAAGTTACGCCCCGAGAAATCCAGCGCCGCAATCACTGCCGAGGTGGCGCACGAGTTCAGTGCCATTGCCGCCGCGATGCGCGAGCGCGGCATCGATCATCAGCGCGTGGCGCATTTTCTGGTGCAATGTCTGTTTACGATGTTCGCTGAAGATGAACACCTGCTGCCGATAAATTTGTTCACCAATCTGCTCGACCGCGCTCGGCATGACCCCGCCAAAGCACAGCAGCGCATCAGCGAATTGTTTAAGCTGATGCGCAAAAAGAATGGCACCTATGGCGATTACGATATTGCCTGGTTCAATGGAGGGCTGTTTCAAACCATTGAAGTTCCGGATTTAATCGCCGCCGATCTAACCGCCCTGCACGCAGCCGCAACCCGCGACTGGCGGGCGATTGATCCGACCATCTTCGGCACTTTGTTTGAGCGTGGACTTGATCCGGCTCAGCGAGTGCCATTAGGTGCGCATTACACCGATCCACAAACCATTCAAAAACTGATCGATCCACTCATTACCGCGCCGCTGTTGACAGAATGGCAACAGATCAAAGCAAAAATGACCAAGCGCAAGCCTTCCGGCGCAGCCAAGCTGTATCAAAGTTTTCTGCTACGCTTGAGCCAATTCCGGGTGCTTGATCC
>SKYD01000041.1 GCA_007128075.1 Thiorhodovibrio sp. | reverse complement strand
TGATTTCCAGATCACCCCACAACGCATCAACATTTTGCTGCAATCGGGTTTCTAAACGGGCATCAATATGACTGCTGCCGCTATCGACCACGCAGCCGCCACGGCTGAGTGTTGGATCAGCAACCCATGTCACATTTTCCCCCTGTTTTTTTGCATAGCGTTCGAGAACCGCCTGATCTTCAGGATGCACCCGCACCGTCAGTGAGTGCTTGCGCGAGGGCAGATGATCGAGTGCTTGTTGCAGCACGGCTTGAATCAACTCTTCACGGGTTGTTAGCTCGGCTTGGATAACGCGCTGCGCCAATGCAATGGCCAAAGCGAGCAATTCAGGTTCGATGCTCTCGGCTGCATTCGCCAGTGGATCAGCCAATGCACCCGCAACGGCCTCTAGCGCAGCAACCGTTGCCGATAATTTGGCAGCTTCTTGTTTCTGCCATTTTTGGCGCGCCTGTTCGGCCTCTTGTTGTGCTTGTTGGGTGCCTTCTTGATAGCCTTGGTCAAATCCGGAGCGATGCCCGGCTTCACGAGCCTCGCGCTCGATTTCTTCAACCTCGGCGGCAGTGGGGATGTGGTATTCAGGCTCTAAATCGACAGTGTTAATTTTGCCAATGTAGGGCGGCTCCCATAAATGTGCATCGGCCTCCTCGGCTGGCACCACCGAGCTTGCATGCGATGAGGTCACACAAGGGTCTCCGAACCTTTGGAATCAATGACGATTTCGCCAGCTTCTGCCAAGCGCCGTGCAGCAGCAAGAATTTCTTTCTGCGCGGTCTCGACATCGCTCAAACGCACCGGACCTGTGGACTCCAGATCGTCCCGCAGCATCTCGCCGGCGCGTTTCGACATATTTTTGAAGATTTTATCTTGCAGATCTTCATCGGCACCTTTGAGCGCGAGCACCAAAATATCGGTCGAGATTTCGCGCAGCAGGGTTTGAATGCCGCGATCATCAATATCGACGAGGTTGTCAAAGACGAACATCAGTTCTTTGATGCGTTCCGCCAATTCTTCGTCAACTTCGGCAATGCCGGTCATGACTACCGCCTCTTTTGACGAATCCATGGCATTGACAATGTTGGCAGCGGTGCGAATGCCGCCGACCATCGAGGATTTGGTGGTTTTCTTGCCGGACAGTTGATGCTCAAGCACCTGATCAAGTTCTTGCAAGGCAGAGGGCTGCACCCCTTCGAGGGTGGCGATACGCAGGATAATGTCAGACTGCATCCGATCAGGTAAAAACCCTAGAGTTTCAGCCGACTGGTCAGGCTCCAGATGCGATAACACGATGGCGACAATTTGCGGGTGCTCATGGCGAATCATGTCAGCGATGGCGCGGGGATCAAGCCACTTGAGTGCCTCAAGTCCCTTGGAATTGCGCCCGAGCAGGATGCGGTCGATGATGCCGTCGGCTTTGTCTTTGCCAAGTGCAGACTCAAGCACCGAGCGCACATAATCATCAGTTCCGATGCCAAGCGCGGTTTGCTCCTTGACAACCTCAGAGAAATCCTGCAACACAGTGTTGATGTCAGTGCGCGTGACCCGCTCCATCGCCGCCATCGCCGCCCCGATGCGCTGCACCTCTTTGGGCTCCATTAACCGCATCACCTGCGCTGCTGCTTCCTCACCCAAGCTCATCATAAAGATGGCCACTTGGTCGGAACCAGAAAGCTTTTTCTTTCTACTCTTTCTCGCCATCCATCAACAACCATGCTTTCATGACTTGTGCAACCCGCTTGGGATCATCTTTGACCATTTCGCGAATGACTTCGAGATCCATTGCTTGTTGATCCGGGCCACCAGGACCGGTCAACGCCGCAATGGCTGAGGGTTCTTGGCTCAGTGCTAAGGTTTCTTCTGGCTCTGGCTCTTCCTCTTCCGGCTTTTCAAACAGACGATTGATCAGTGGTCGAACAACGAATAATAGCACCATTAAAGCGACCAGTACGCCAGCAATTAAACGCGCCAAATCCATAAACCATGGCTGCTCCCAAACTGGAATGCCTGGAAATGGGTCGGCCTTTTCACTAAAGGCAGCGGTGATGACCTGTACACTATCCCCGCGCTCGGCATCAAAGCCCACCGCCTCGCGCACCAGCGCGCGAATATTCTCTAATTGTTCCTCAGGGCGCGGGACAGTGATGGTTTCGCCATCTTCGGTGATCTCCTGCATATAATCGACCACCACCGCCGTTGAGATGCGCCGAATGCTGCCTGGGCTTTCTCGTACATGGGCTATGATACGGTCAACCTCATAATTGCGGGTGCTTTGCATCCGCCGGCTGCGTGGTTGTCCCGCCTCGTCCTCATCGCCCGGGAGTGCGCCACCTGCTGGTGGCTGATTGACCAATGCACCAGGAACGCCCATGGCGAGAAGCTCGCTGCCTACGCGCTCCTCTTCGTTGATCTGTTCAGCACGCAACACCGAACTTTGTGGATCAAAGCTCTCTTCGGTGCGCTCGATGCGCGAAAAGTCGAGATTGGCAGCCACCTGCACCCGCACCTGCTCAGAGCCAAAAATTGGATTAAGCAGCGAGCGCACACGCTCAGTATAAATTTCTTCGATACGACGGGTAAAATCAATCTGATCATTGCTGCTAACGCCCCCCGCCTCATCCTCTTTGCGGGTCAATAAACGCCCGCGTTGGTCAACAACGGTGACATTATCCGCCTCCAGATTGGAGACGCTGGATGCAACAAGATGCACAATCGAGGCCACCTGTGCCTCAGTCAAACGGCTGTTGCCGCGCAGTTGCACCATCACCGAGGCCTTGGGTGGTGCGCGTTCGCGGATAAACACCGAAGGCTCAGGCTGGGCAAGATGCACTCGCGCCACCTCAACCGGTTCTAAGGCGGTAATTGAACGCCCCAGCTCCCCTTCCAGCGCTCGCTGATGACGGGCACTTTCCATCAATCGGCTAGTGCCAAAGCCGCTATCTTCTTGTAATAGCTCAAAGCCAATATCAGCCGACTTTGGCAGCCCCTCACCAGCAAGCAAAAGCCGGGTTTCGGCAAGGCTGCGCTCAGGAACCTCGATCTGACCGGTGCGTGAATTGATGCGATAGGGCACCCGCCGCGCATCCAGCGCCTGCATCACTGCCGAGGCTTCTGCTGGATCAATTTGATTAAATAACGGGGCATAGGAAGGTCGCGTTGCCCATAGCAACGCGGCAACAATGACCATCACCCCGCCAACCAAAAGCCCAAGCAGTGCCAATTGCCGCCCAAGCGACAAGCCATTGAGATTGCCAATGCCCGAGGAGACGACATTACTGAGTGTGGAAGCCATGACCGATCAGTTTAATGACAGCAAATCAGGCTAAACCTGCATCCGCATGACTTCTTGATAGGCTCTGAGCAAGCGGCTGCGCACCTGGCTGAGTGCCTCAAAGCCAACGCTGGATTTGTTCATTGCCAGCATGACTTCAGAGATATTGACCTCGGGGTCACCGCGCTCAAAGCGATCTTGTAAATCAGCCGCATCGTTTTGTAGATCGCGAACGCCGTGGACGGCATCTTTTAATAATTCAGCAAAGCGCGGCACCTCGGGATCGGCTGCATGTTGGGCAACGCCCTCAATGCCTCCTGACTGTGCCACCGACCGCATCTGTTGTAACACACTTTGAATCTGAAGTTCGCTCATTTTTTAATCTCCCGCCGTCACTTAATACTAAAATTATAAAGCAAGGTTCACACCAGCATCTGCGAAATTTAAGGAATTTTGACCCCCGCCTCGCGCATTCGTGCCAATTTATAGCGCAGCGTGCGAGGGCTGATCCCCAGATGTTGCGCGACCTGGCGGCGATCCCCCCCCAGCGCGGTCATTGTATCGAGAATTACCTGCTGCTCGCGCTGTAATAATTCGCCCTCCAAGACAGCAGGAGACGATGACTCGATTGCTGGCAGTATGCCGCCAGGTGCCGCCAGCCAATCGTCATCAAACAACAAATCTTGCGCATCGAGCGGATCGCCCATCCCAAGAATTGCCGAACGCTCGATGACATTGAGCAATTCTCGCACATTTCCCGGCCAAGCGTAATGCAATAACCGCGCTTGTGCAGATTCAGTGAGCGCGGTCAGCCGTCCATGCGATAAGCGCGCCAATGCCTGCAATGCCAGCGGCACGATATCCTCGGTGCGCTCGCGCAGCGGTGGAATCCGCAATGGAAAAACGCTCAAGCGATAATAGAGATCATCGCGCAACACCCCATCGCGCACTGCCAACTGTGGCGAACGGTTGGAGGTAGCAACAATGCGCACATCGACCGCCTTGGGTCGCCGCGCACCCAATGGCTCCACCTCGCGTTCTTGTAGCGCCCGTAGCAATTTTGCCTGCAATGACAGCGGAATCTCAGTGACCTCATCGAGCAGCAAGGTGCCGCCATTGGCCTGCTGAAATTTGCCAGGACGCGCCTCGACAGCACCAGTGTAAGCACCGCGTTCATGACCAAACAGTAGGGCTTCGAGCATGGTATCGGGCAATGCTGCACAGTTCACCGCAACAAAGGGCTGCAATGCCCGCGCTGAGTGGCGATGCAGCGTGCGTGCCACCACCTCTTTGCCAACGCCGGTTTCACCGCTGATCAACACGCTACCCAAGGATGGGGCGATGCGCTCAACCAGACGCAGCAATTGCTGCATCGCAGGACTTGCCGCGACCACCAGCGATGGCTCAGTGATCAGCACGGGCGCGGCAAAGCAGGTGCGCAGCCATTGGCCAAGTTGTTCAGCCTGGGCGGGCAGCACAAAATGACCATCAAGCGGTGTATTGGGCTGCGGAATGTGGGGAGCCTCAGCCAATGCCAAGCTGGCACAGCGTTGGGCGATCAATTGCCGCGCCCCATCGGCGCTGAGGCTGCGTTGTGGTTGCGCCAACAGCCAGGCCTGAGGCTGGTGTTGTTGGCTTGCTTGGGCGAGCTGTTCGCTGGTGCAGGTTTCCAGATGCGTCTTAGGGATTGCCGCCAAGACACTGACCAATTGCTGGCGCAATGCCGGGGAGGAATCGACCAGCAACACGGTAGGTCGACTCATGCTGTGACACCGCCTCGTGTTCCTATAACGGATTTATAAGCCAGCCGACCACAGCTCGATAAGATCAGGAAAATCCCAGTCTGCTGGATTTTCGCGCCCGCGGATTTTATCGCTACACTGATCTGATGACAGGTCAAGCACTTTCGGGGCGATGCGGGTGCCAGATTTTATCGAATAAAACACCTTGACTTTCGGTGTCAGCAATGAATGCTGGGTTTGCTCGATAACGACACCTAGTTTTTCTGAGTCGAGTCGTACCAGAGAGCCGGTTGGATAAATGCCAATACTTTTGACAAAATGTTGAAATATCTGAGGGTCGAAATGCCCTTCAGTCCACTCGGCCATTTTACGGATAGATTCTGCTGGATCCCAGCCGGATTTGTAGGGGCGGTTGGAGGTGATGGCATCATACACATCACACACTGCGCCCATTTTGGCAAATTGACTGATCATCTCGCCGCTTAACCCTTCAGGATACCCTGAGCCGTTAATTTTTTCATGGTGGTGCAAACACACATCAAGCGCCACATCATCAATGCTTGGTGTTTCTTTGAGAATATGATAGCCCTTGCTCGGATGGGATTTCATAATTGCAAATTCTTCATCGGTCAGTTTTCCGGGCTTATTTAACACTTCATTTGGTGTAAATGCTTTGCCAAGGTCATGCAGCAGCCCCGCCATCCCTGCTTGATGCACCTCATGTTCACTGAGGTTGAGTTGGCGCGCAAGTGCAATCATCAGCGCACAGACAGCAACAGAATGCATGTAAGTGTAATCATCGGCGGTTTTCAGTCGCGCCAAGCTCAACAAAGCGGCGCTGTGACGGTTCACTGACTCGTAAATCTCCTCAACCAACGCCTGCGCATTGTGGGCATCAATGGCGTTGCCAAGACGCGCCTCCTGAAACATTGAGACCACCGCCTCTTTGGAGCGGGTGCAGATTTTAGCCGCACGGTTTAACTCCTCATCAATCGCAACGGGCTGTATAGTCTTATTGTGGCTGGTGTCAGCAAGCTGCTGAATTTTTTTGTTGACCTCGGCCTGGGCTTGTTCCTCAGAGATCGCTTGTTCGCCTGCTTGGACATCCGCGCCTTTGGCGGTATCAATCCAGAGTTCGGTGATGCTGCTGTCGAGAATTTTCTGGAAATCTTTCTTCTCGGTGAGTAAAAAACTTGAACGCCAAAACGGATGTTCCATCCAAGAGCCGCAGAGTTCTTGGATATACATCCCTTTTCTGAGCTGATCAATATGAATTTTTTTTAACATGGCCGTTTTGCTACTGCATGTGATTGTTGAGATCATTATATGTAGCTTAAAGCAGATGTCAAAATTTTGGCGCGGTGCCGGAGTCACTGCGCTCCAAACCAAATTTGCGCATCCGCTCAACCAATGTGGTGCGCCGCATCCCCAGTCGCCGGGCAGCACGGGCGACCACATGATGATTTTCCTCTAACGCTGAGCGAATCATCGAACATTCCAGCTCATTTAGGTACTCGCGCAACTCGGTGCCTTCGGGTAACACTGTTGGCGGATCAGAATCTGTTGTGCCTTCTACATTGCTGGTGTGTTCTGGTAAAACCGGCTCGACTAACTGCGGCGGACGAAATCGGGGCGGCAATTGATGAAGATCGATCATTGTTGCCGGATACATAATAGAGAGCTGTTCGATCAGATTGGCCAGCTCGCGGACATTGCCTGGCCAGGGGTGGCGTTGTAATTGGGCGATCACGCCCGGAGTTAAGTACGATGGCTCGGCACCTTGGGCGCGCAACCGCTGCTCTAATTGGGCGATTAACAGCGGCAGATCACTGCCCCGCTCACGCAACGGCGGAATCCGCAGCGGAAACACATTGAGCCGAAAAAACAAATCCTCGCGAAATGTACCGCTGGCCACCGCATCATCAAGATCACGATGGGTTGCCGAAATAATCCGCGCATTGGTGACGAGTAGTTTGTTAGACCCAACGCGCTCAAAGGTGCGCTCTTGAAGCACCCGCAATAATTTCACCTGCATCGACAACGGCATATCACCAATCTCATCGAGAAAGATGGTGCCGTCCCCCGCCAGCTCAAAACGCCCCGAGCGGGCGGTGAACGCGCCAGTAAACGCGCCCTTTTCATGGCCAAACAGCTCGCTTTCCAGTAAATCACCCGGAATCGCGCCACAGTTGACGGCGATAAATGGCTGATCGCCGCGTGCTGAGGCTTGGTGGATCGCCCGCGCCACCACCTCTTTGCCCGATCCTGTCTCGCCAAGAATCAACACCGAGGCATCGGCTTTGGCGACCTTGGCAATCAGGTCTTTGAGGATCAACATACTCGGATGCTCGCCGATGAGTGTATCATCAGCTTGGGCTGGTGGTTGTTGGCGCAGACGAATCCACTCCAGGGTTTTGATCGCCTGCCCAAGTGAGAGCGGGGCTGAGGTGATCGCTACACCTTGAGAATGTGCCAATAGGTTGGCATCGTGATCTGTAAGGTGCAGAATCGTCGGCAGCGCCGTGCAACAATCGGCAAGCCAGTGGCGAAGCTGATCGCCTGAGCCGCAGAGCCACAGAGCAGCAGTCGTCTGTTCGTTAATCTCGGTCAGAGAGTTGATGGGGCGTATAAGACAGCCTAAAAACTCAAGTTGACATTGCAACTGCCAACAGATCGGCTGATCTCCAAACACAGCGATGGGGATGGTATCTACAGATTCGTCCCTGTTTAGCATATGGCATATACTTTAGACTATTGGTTTTCAAGCATGAATGCATCCAATCCTATGATCCCGAATATATTAAACTACTACGAACAACTTGTTCTTGACCATATCCATCGGATACTACTCGAAGACGACGAGACCTTGCAGCAAGACCAGATTGATGATCTGGCGTGTCTGGCGCTCAACCGTCTGCCAGCGCGTTATATTCGCCATGGCATCGATCTTGCCCACCATTTGCAGGATGCGGAGCTTGCGAAGATGAATCAAGCGGTGAACGCGGCGGTGAAGGCAGGACTCGATACCATCAATCGCCGCCGCCGAGAGCGGGATGACTAAACGACTCACCCCCAGCGTTTGGTCGCTGGGGGCGGTGGATCAAAGCACTGAAGTGATCGGTTCAATGTCCGCCTCGGCAATAAATTCACCACTGGCGGCGGCAAAGCGTGCCTGGGCTGCCAACACATTGCTCGGCGTTGGCTGTGGCGGCGGAACATCTTGGTCCACAGTGCGGCGCGGATCAAACGGCTGTTTGGCATCCGCCTCATCGGGAGCATTGAGGGCGCGGCTGGTCTCAGGCTGCATGGCCACCTGGCCTAGCCCCAGACGATCCGCCCCCGTTGGTCGTGCCCCGGTTGGTGTGAACGGCACATAGACAGGTGCAAAGCTATCAATCATGACGCACCTCCTCGTTTGAATTAACAACCTACACCATTTAGTATAGCAGCTTTGCAGCGTTTCACCTAAATTTAGGATAGCATAGCGCAATGTTTGATTCGATTGCCCTTGGGCTGGTCGCCACACTCAATCAACTCGATGCCATCGGGCTGATCGGCTTGTTCGTGGTGATGTTGGTGGTGTTATTTGTCACAGCCCTGGTGATGATTGCCCTCGGGCGTGCCACTCAGTTTAGCCGCGCCGCGCCAACCTTGCTCACCACGCTGGGGATTCTCGGCACCTTTTTGGGAATTGCCATCGGGCTGCTGGGCTTTGATGTCTCGCAGGTCGAATACAGCATCCCGGTGTTGCTTGATGGGCTGAAGCTGGCGTTTATCACCAGTATTATGGGAATTTTGCTGGGTGTGTGTTTGCGATTGGTGCTGGTGCTCGGGATCGTCCCACAAGCAGGCCCTGGCAGCACGCCAGTGACGCAATCTGACAGCGCCTTGCTTGCCCGCCAAACCCAATTGCTTGAGGCGCAGGTTGCGCTGACACAAAAATTTAATCAACAACTGTTTGAGCGCATGTCACAACAGCACCGTGAACTCACCGGGTTGTTAGTGAACTTTACTGAAAAACTCAGCGAGCTGGGTTCACGACAATTGGTTTCCGCGCTAGAAGAAGTGATTCGTGATTTTAACAGCAAACTTGGCGAACAATTCGGCGAAAATTTTCGACGGCTCGATGGTGCTGTAGCCAAACTCTTGGAATGGCAAGACCAATATCGTCGCCACATGCAGGAGCTAGGCGATCAGCTCGATCATGCAGTGGAGAGTGTGCGCATGTCCGAGACCACGCTGCAAGCACTCACCCAGCAAGCGATGCGCATCTCCAAGCATGTCGATGACCAAGAAGAAACGCTCAGTAGTCTGCGCTACGAAACCATGGAATTAGAGGCCTTGCTCGCCAGCATTGCGGAGCTGCGCGACAAGGCCAAAGCAGCATTTCCAGCGATTGATGAGCGGATTAACGCCATGCTTGAGAACATTGAGCAAGCAATTATCTCTACACGCGATTATCCGCGATAGCCGCTGAACTTAGTGGCGCGGCACTTGCCGCCCCAATGCAAACGCCTCATCATTGAGCCGATGCAATTTTTCGGCAAGATGGATGTGCATCGCCTCATACCAGTGCGCTTCTGGAAGTTCCAGCACCGTGGAAAGAACGCCGAGCATGGCGATATTAAAGCTCTTTTTGTTTTTCAGCGCGTCCATGGGGATGCACTCAGGCGTGAGCAAAATGCCATCAGGGCGCATCTGCGGACGCGCCACCTCGATCTGGGTTGACTCCATCACTAACAGCACATCCGCCTCACCAACGGGCACCATCGGACTGAGCACCCGACTCCCGTAGCGCACATCCGAGGTCACTGAGCCACCGCGCTGGCTCATGCCGTGCAGCTCGCTTTTTTTGACATCAAAGCCTGCCAACAGCGCGGCTTCGGCAAGAATATCCGAGGCGGTGATGATGCCCTGACCGCCGAGACCGGCAATCACAATGTTTGTGGTTTGATTGGTCATGGTCTAGCTCTCCAGCGATTAGGCGGCGGCGGGTGCAGCCGCACAGCGGTCGGCGGCGATCTGATCATAGAGCCGAATTTTGGGTGCGGCTAACACACAAGGCTGGCGGATGATCATGAGCACAGTTTTTTCGCTGGCAAGATGCTCGGCGATGCGGGTTTTTAGATCGCGGTCTTTGCTGGAACCTTCGAACATCTCCACACAATCCAGCCCAAACGCCCGCCCTAATGCCTCAAAATCAAGACGATAGGCTGGATCATGTCCGAGATTGCGCCCGGTGCCTGGATGCTCCTGTAGCCCAGTCATGGCGGTGGTTTCATTGTCCAAAATCAGCACCAGATGCCCGGTGGGCGGTGGGTTGTAGACCATCTCGGCAAGCCCAGTCAGTCCAGAATGGACAAAGGTTGAATCGCCGATCACGCTGACCACGCGCCGCGCCTCATCTGCCGGCAAGGCGTGGCGCAATCCTAAGCCAACACCGATACTCGCCCCCATGCACACGCAAGTGTCCATCGCTGAAAATGGCGGCAACACGCCCAGCGTGTAACAGCCGATGTCGCCTGAAACGATACAATCCAGATCACGCAGTGCTGAAAATGCCTCACGATGGGCGCAGCCTGGGCACAATTCGGGCGGCTTGCCTTTCGGTGGCACCGGCTCGGGCTGATCCTCACCCGCGATGATGCGCCGCACCCGCGTGACATCCAGCTCGCTGAAGCGATAGCGGGTTGGCTTGCCCTCCACTGACAGACCCGC
>SKYD01000070.1 GCA_007128075.1 Thiorhodovibrio sp. | reverse complement strand
GTGAAGGTCAAGCTCAAGGTCATCGGCGGTTTCCGATCCGTGGGCGGTGCGACTGCGTTTTGCATTCTGCGCTCGGTGTGGGAGACCAGTAAGCTCAATGCGCGGAATCCTTTCGATGTGTTGCGCGAAGCGTTTACGATCTAGGCTGAGTAGCTACGTAAAAACAACAATTGTTTAAGATGCGACCAGCCCAATTAATCCTCAAGTGCCTCAGCAGGCAGCGCGGCGACCTCAATCCGTTCTGGCTGCCAAGGAAGGTGGTCGGTGGTCCTAAAAATAGTAGTGCTGAATGAGCTAAGAATCTTTAGATTCGTTGGCAAGTATGAGCAATTGTCCGAATGCGCTGCACCGTGACGCGAACACTAAAATGTTGATTTTAGGCGAAAAAAAACGGTTAAGACAAGAACTGCCTTAACCGTTAGTTAAATGGCGCGCCCGGAGAGATTCGAACTCCCGACCACCTGGTTCGTAGCCAACATCTCTAAGCAAAACCCCAACAAAAACAAAGCACTGATGATGTTACCCCGCCTCATCTGTGACTCAAGAAGACTTGAAATGACTCGCCATTCCTGCACTAAGTCACGATTTTGTCACAGCGCGAACAGCGATCAAGAGCGAGACATAACCCTCTTTACTCACCCCCTCAAGCGGCAACCCCTGCAACACACCCCACTCAAAATCTGTGATGTTAAGAGAACCAGCCAACACAGAATCGGAAGCCAAAGCCCTCAACCCAACTGGCAAAGAATAATCCAACGAAATGGACTGAGCGGTAGCACTCGAAACAACAGAATACCGAGCTTTCGTTGGATCTTGTACCCCAGCAAAAAGTTCAGACAATGAAATCCTAAAGACATCAGCCACCTTGTTGACAAACTCAAGTGACGGCTCTTTCTCGCCACATTCAATCTGACTCAAAAATGGCTGACTGACACCAAGCCGCTTTGCCATTTCATACTGACGCAAGCCTTCATCTTCACGCAATCGCTTAATACGCTTACCTATCATCGCCTCACCCCCCCACCATTGGTTAATTTAATTATAGCCAATGGTATAAAAAAAGACAATGAAGGCAAGTTTATATTTGCATAATAGCCTTGAGGTTATTATAATTGGGTTTTACCCTGTTCAATAACCAATCGGCAATAGGATGATGAAGGAAATAATCGCTAAGAATTGCAGACTCTACAGAGAAGAGAAAGACCTGACGCAAAAAGAGTTGGCTGATAAATGCCAATTTAGCCAACCCTTTCTGTCAGGCATCGAAAAGGCAAAGAGGCTACCAAACATCAACACGCTGGAGATAATCGCAAAAGCGTTAGAAGTAGAAACTTATCTGTTACTCGTACCCCATAAATACGAGCCAAAACTTTGATTTAATGGGGAATTCGAGTATAATAAAGCGCAACGGCGCAGTGTTGCACTCAACCGCACCGCACGAGAAGCCATCTTAACCCAAGCGCGATTCAGAGCCAGTTATTGCCCTGCATCGCCCTAGGTATTTTGCACCAAAAACGGCGCACCGATCCAATCAGTCAAAACGGCATTTAACCGCGCTTGCGAACTTGCCAACATCAGCGACTTTCGATTTCACGACTTGCGCCACACTTGCGCCGCTTGGCTGGTGCAAGCAGGTGTGCCAATGGCAGAAGTACGAGATGTACTTGGTCATTGCACACTAGAAATGACAGAACGCTATGCGCACCTTGCGCCAGAGAATCTACGCAACGCAGTAGCGATCCTAGACCAGCAAGCGTCACGATATCGTCACGCTGAAATTGAGAGCTTAGAGAAGAGCAGCTAAGTAGTTGATTTTGGCGCGCCCGGAGAGATTCGAACTCCCGACCACCTGGTTCGTAGCCAGGTACTCTATCCAGCTGAGCTACGGGCGCGTTAAGCATTAAATTATCAAGCCTACGCTGGCGGCTGTCAAGTGTTGTTTTTCAATTTATGCCAACCCTCGAACAGGGCGATCATCGACTGCGCCAAACCAGCGGCATCACCCAACGGGCTGGCAGTGAATTGGCCGCGTTGCTCAGCACGGAGCTGGGCGCGTTGGGCGGGATCATCGGCGATGGTGGCGACGATTTTTACCAGGTCAGCAGCGCTGGCGGCGATCCATTCCGGGCGACCAAGTGTCTGCAACACCGAGGATGAGCCACGGCTAACCAAAGACTCGCCAGCGCGCGTGACCAGCGGCAGCCCCATCCACAGTGCCTCACAGGCGGTGAGCGGGTCGTGCGCTGGATAGGTATCAAGCACAATATCAAGCGCTTGATAGCGCAGCATGTGCTCTTGCCAACTGCTTGGTGGATCAAAAAATTCCACCCGCTCCGCCGCGATGCCATGCTTTTGACAAATTTCATGGATGCGTTTTGGTGAACTGTGATCTTCAGCGGCGCGAAGCTGGAGCCGTAACCGCGTCTGGGGTTGGGCACGCAACACCTCCGCCCACAATGCCAGCGTTTTGGCGGTGATCTGTTCGGGATCGACCAGCGAGCCAAGCCACAGCCCGTCATCAGTAGGACGCGGCTCAAGCAGCGGGACTTCTGTCAGTGGCGCATACACCAAAGGCGGTCGATCTAGCCGCACCACGCGCTCACTATAAGCAACATCCTCGGCGGGCGGTACTAAGATCGCATCGGCAATCAGGCCATCGATAGCACGCACACCAGTGGTGCCAAGATCGGCGAGCAAATGGTATTGCAACGGCGCCACCCGCCAAGTCAACAGCTTGAGCCGGCTATGTATGCTATGTCCACCCAGATCAATCAACACATCGAGTGCGCTGGCGCGGAGCTTTTTCACCGCTTGAGGATTAGGCATCCCAAACAGTGACAACCAGCGGCTAATCGGACGCTGGGTGAGATCATCAGCCGTTGGCTGGCGCAGATCATTATAAAATCCCAACAGTTGATCGCGTTGCGGATCAAGTGTCCGCAGCCACGGCTCCACCAAATGAATTAAACGCGGATCATCATGTCGCGGCACCAACACCCCAATCACTCGCGGCTGATCTTTGGTGCGCGGCGATGGGACAAAGCTGGGCAAGGTTGACAACTCTTCGCGTTCTTCTTCTGGCGGCGGCAGAGCCGCCCAGGCTTGGGCAAGCTGGCGCAGATAAAAACTCGGTGCGTTATCATTTTTAGCCAGTAGCCACAACAACCGCTGATGCGCCTGCGCATGATCTGGCTGGGTGCGCAACGCCAGCCGAAAATAAAACTCGGCCTCGCTGACATCACCCCGTCGGATATAGATTTCACCAAGTTCAGTTTGAACATCAGCTTTGAGTGGACTTGACTCGGTCAACAGCGTCAGTGCCTGGAGATCATTTTTCTCAGCTTCGGCAAGCTGCCAGCGCTGTGCTTGAATTTTGCCAAGTTGTAGCCAGCAGCGTGCTTGCTGATCTGATGCGGCACCTGCAGCGGCAGCAAGTGCCTGACGCGCCAGCTTTTCCGCCGCTGCCAGTTGATCGCGGGCGCATAAAATCACCGCCAATTCAAAGGCACTTTCGTGATCTTTTTTATCGATAGTAAGTGCCTGCTGAAAATAACGCTCCGCCTCCTCAATCCACCCAAGACGGCGCGCACAGTCACCGCGCAAGCGATGCGTCCACGACTCATCGGGAAACAATTCGGCAAGACGGCGCGCAGGATAGGCCGCCGCCTCATAATCGCCTTTGCGTCGATAGCCTTCTGCCAGCACCAGCCAGCCCAGTTGTGCCTCGGGCCAATTCAGAGTGAATTGCTGGGCATAAGGCAAAAGCTGATCCAGCTCCAGAGTTTTGGATAATTCATTGAGCAACAGCGCCTGTCCAGGATAATCCTGTGCCGTGGCACGCGGGGCTAGATTTTCCTGGACAGCGGCTTGAGATTGTTCGGGATCGGCAGGGGTTTGCTTAAACAGTGGCATAATCAACTCAAATCCAGCACAAACAATAATTTTAACATTTTATGCAGCAGTATCTAGATTTATTACGAGATGTTATTGGTCAGGGTGTTGATCGAAGTGATCGCACCGGGGTTGGCACGCGCTCAGTGTTTGGACGGCAGGTGCGCTTTGATCTGCGGGCAGGCTTTCCGCTGCTCACCACCAAGCGCATTCATCTACGCAGTGTGATTGGTGAATTGCTGTGGTTTTTGTCTGGCTCCACAGACAATCGCCAACTCAATGCCAACGGGGTTCATATCTGGGACGAATGGGCAAGCGCCGACGGACAACTTGGCCCAATCTATGGGGCGCAGTGGCGCTCCTGGCCGACCCCAGATAATCGCCAGCTCGATCAGCTTGCGCAGTTAATTGACAGCATCCGTACTCAGCCCCATTCGCGGCGCTTAGTAGTCTCAGCGTGGAATCCTGCCCTGTTGCCGCGTGAGGACTTATCGCCGCAAGCCAATGCCGCTGCGGGCTATATGGCGCTGGCACCTTGTCACTGTCTGTTTCAGTTATATGTTCAGGAAAACACACTATCCTGCCAACTGTATCAGCGCAGTGGCGATCTATTTCTCGGGGTGCCGTTTAATATCGCCAGTTACGCCCTGCTCACTCATCTGATTGCCCAGCAATGCGGTCTGCAAGTTGCTGAGTTGATTCACACCTTTGGTGATCTGCATCTGTATCACAACCATCTCACCGATGAAATCGTGTTTGAGCAATTGCGCCGCACCCCGCGCCCGCTGCCGCGTCTTGAGTTATTGCGCCAGCCACCGTCGCTGTTTGACTACACCGCTGAGGATATTCAGATCGTAGATTATGACCCCCATCCACCCATCCGTGCCCCGATTGCGGTATAAGTTAAAGTGAAAATAAAAATGTCCAAAGCTGGGACTCATGGCTTTACCTTAGTTGAGCTGTTGGTGGTACTGGCGCTGGCGGCGATGCTCATGGCCGTCACTCCGCCGCTGATCTCGGCGGCGTTGCCTGGCGTGGAGCTGAAAGCCGCAGCACGGCGCACTGCCGCTTCACTGCGGCTGGCGCGCGAACAGGCAATTCGCTCCGGTCAGTCAACTGTCTGGCAGCTCAACATTGCCAGTGGCGATTACCACCTTGAGCCAGGCGATGGGCGGAGCCGTCGCTTGCCGAGCGGACTAGAGTTGAGTTTGGTCACCACCGAGCGCGAACAAATCGACGACGAGCGCGGTGGTATCCGCTTTTTTGCCGATGGCACCTCCAGCGGTGGGCGGGTGGTGCTGGCGCGTGGCGAGCGCGGGTTTCAGGTTGGGGTGCATTGGCTAACCGGGAGAGTATTGATTGCTGATTGGGAGCGGCAATGAGATCAAAACAGGCTGGCTTTTCGCTATTGGAGATTTTGGTCGCCTTTGCGGTGCTGTCGCTGTCGCTGGGGGTGCTGCTGCAAATTTTTTCGCGGGCGATGGAGACCACGGTGATCAGCCAGAATTATAGCTTGGCAATCACTGTGGCTGAAAGTCAACTCAATGCTGTGGGGGTCGATCTGCCGCTGCAACCTGGCACTTACAATGGCACGCTCGACAACGCAATCGACTGGAATATTCACATTGACCAGTATCCGACGACGCTGTGGCTTGGTGACTCGCCGCAGTTGGTGCCCTATCAGGTCACTGTGGTGACCAGTTGGCGTGATGGCGGTCGTCGTCGCCGCGTGCGATTAAGCACCATTCGGCTGGGAGCGCCCTGATGCGACAGCACCAGACTGGATTTACTTTGGTTGAGCTGTTGATCGCGCTGGCACTGACCAGCATCATCATGTTGTTGCTGTTCTCAGGGCTGCGGCTGGGGAGTCGCGCCTGGGATAGCGTCGATCAAGTCACCGAACAGGTCAACGAGCTGCGAGTGGCGCGGCAATTCATCGAGCGCACTCTGCGTCAAACCCGCGAGATCACTGTGAACTTGGAAGGTCAGCGCCATACAGTATTTGCTGGTGATCAGACACGGCTTGAGTTGGTTGCACCATTGAGCGACCAGGTCGGCATCCCGGGCTTGTATGTGCTGCGCTTTGAGCTGGAAGCGACCACTGGCGATCATCAACGCTTGGTGATGACGCGCTGGCTACTGCATCCTGATGTGTTGAATGGCGGCGGCGATTATCCGGCTTGGGAGCCGCTGCTGGATCGCTTTGGCAGCGCACCATCAGGCGATGGACTCGATCAAGAAATTGCCGCTGGCGCTTATGGGCGCACGGTGTTATTGCCCGAGGTCGGCACCTTTGAACTGGGATATTTTGGGGAGCCACCTCGGGTCGGGCAGCAGCTTGAGCCTGAATGGCTGGAGACCTGGGACAATCAATCGCTGCCGCAACAGGTTTTGTTATACCTGACCACTCCACAACAAGACTGGCCAGCGACCCAGGTCACGCTGCCCGGTGCGCCACCAATGATGAGTTTTTACTAATGAAAACCCGCCAACAGGGGATCGCGCTGGTCATCGTGTTATGGGTGATTGCCTTATTAACCGTGATCGCGCTCAGTCTCACAGCCAGCCAGCGCACCGAACAGGCGTTGACACTCAACCAGCTTGATCAGGCGCGCTTTCGTGCGCTTGCCGATGGTGCGATTGGCTTAGCCGCGCTGCATCTAATCGCGCCCCAGGATATCGGCATGGCCGAGGAGCTGTGGCTGCCCGATGGCCAACCGCATCGGCTGACCATTGATGACACCGAGCTTGAGGTGCGTTGCTATAATGAGGCCTCGCGTCTGGATCTGAACAACATCACCCAAGACCAGTTGCTGCGCTTGCTAGAGAGCATTGGCATCGCGCCGGAATCTATCGACCCGCTCACCGATACCATTCTCGATTGGCGCGATCCTGATGATCTGCGGCGGCTGCATGGTGCCGAGGCTGAGGATTACCGTCAGGCGGGGTTGAGCTATGGGCCACGCAATGGCGCGTTTGAGAGCGTCGAGGAGCTGCAACAGATTCTTGGCATGAGTGCCGAGATTTATCAGCAGCTAGAGCCGCATGTGCGAGTCAGCGATCAGTCGATGTCGATGATGATGCCCTCGTTTGGTGCAGGCGACCATCAACGCGGCTCCAGTGCTATGAACACCACCTATGCCTCAGCACCAGTGATTGCGGCACTCAATAATGTCAGCCGTGACGAGGCTGAAGAGTTCATTGCCGAGCGCGACGCACAACGGCTGCTCGACCCAAACACTGCACCGGATCGCGGCGGTCCGGTGTATCGGCTGTGGGTTTCCTTGGCAGACGACGACCAACAACAAACACTGGAAGCACGAGTGCAGCTCTCGCCAACGCACCAAACACCGCTAGTGATTTTGTGGCGGCGGGAAGGACTGCGCCGCCACGAGACTTGACATTGCTTGGCTGTAGCCAAGTCAACCCCTGATTAAACTTCAAATGCACACCAAGTGCTGCCAGATCGTCTATTTTGCCACATCTTGCTTTCGTTTTCGCTGAATCCACCACTTTTTAACGATAGGCAAAGAAAGCGTAGACAGATAATAACCCGTTGTAGGAATCAAGGCATTCAAAAAAGGATTTGGCGACCCAATCGACCAAAACACCGTTGCCGTTACCACATAGGTCAGCAAGATCAGGAAAACAACACGCAAGCGCGAAGTTTCCCACGCTTTATCCATTTCAACGCAGGCATTGCGTTGTTGGATGTGCGCAATCTCTAACTGAAGCTGTTCTAGCTTGGATGCACAATCATCCAGCTTAGTGGGCGATTCGTGTGATCGATTCATTGTCTATCTAAAGGCTGCTATTCAGCAGCCCCAGTGCTCCAGAAAACCTCACGGATACTGTCCTGGTTGCGTAAGCGTTCAGTCAACAAATCAAGCTCATCAGGATCAGCCGATGTTGCCAGCAATAACGCCGAGATTTCGACATCTTCTTGACCAAACAATTCGATGTCGATTTCCTGAGCGGGATAGTTCGCCGTTTCCAATGCGTTTTCAAACGCCTCCAGTGCCTCTTGTTGCTGTTCACGCGGCACAATTGCGGTGATGGTGTATGCGATTTCTGTTGCCTCGTCAATCGGGCGGCGGTTCATACGGTTGACCACCGGACGCAATAGGGTGTTTGCAGCCAGCACAAACAGTGCGCCCAATATCGCTTCAGCCAGCAAATCCGCACCGGCGGCTGCGCCAACGGCGGCTGATCCCCACAGCGTCGCCGCAGTATTAAGCCCCCGCACATTGCCTTCCTCGCGCATGATCACGCCCGCACCGAGAAAACCAACCCCCGAAACCACATAAGCGACCACCTGCAAAGCACCAGGAGAGCCGCCATGTAGCTCGTGCATTCGCACCGCGATATCAACAAACATCGCTGCCCCCAGAGCCACCAAGACATTGGTGCGCAAACCGGCTGTGCGTTGCCGATATTGGCGCTCCAAGCCAATCAGCCCACCCAACACAAAAGCCAGCGTCAGGCTAATCAGCGAATCGAGCAAAGAAGTGGCATCGAAACTAGCAAATGCCGCAAGATGATCGGGCAATGGCACAACAAATCTCCATCATGTTATTGCAAACCAAGAGCGCACAACAGATTATAGATTCAATGTGACGATTTGATGATCATGTCTCGGTTTTGCGTATTGCGTGTGCGTAATCCAACGCCTTGAGACCGTCGACTTAAAGATGCTGTAAATGCTATACTGGATAGAAACAACAGTGTGCGAGCACGCATTGCGCTCGCGCTCCTTTTTAATACGCGACTCGCTTGGCGGGTCGCTTGTCAGCCGTGATTCACTCCAATGAAAATTTTAATTGCTGAAGACGATTTTACTAGCCGTTTATTGCTGCAAGAAATTCTTAAAAATTATGGCACCTGCCATGTTGCGGTGAATGGCAGAGAAGCGGTAACGGCTGCTTGCAGTGCCCGCCAAGCCAATGAGCCTTATGATTTGATTTGTTTGGATATTATGATGCCCGAGCTTGATGGGCATGATGCGCTCTACCAAATTCGCGCCAATGAAGAAGAACACGGGGTTATTTCAAACCACGGCTCTAAAATTATGATGATCACCGCATTAAGTGATATCAAAAATGTGCATGAAGCTTACAACAATCTGTGCGATGGGTATCTCACTAAGCCCATCCGCAAAGCGGATTTGCTCGACCAATTGCGCCAACTCAAGCTAATCGACGAGCCGCTGACTTAGCTCAACAAGCAATGTTTGCAATTGTTTGCCGCGAATTGGCTTGGCGATATGGTCATCCATTCCTGCCTCCAAACATTGTTGGCGGTCGCTTTCCATGGCATTGGCGGTCATGGCAATAATTGGCGTTCTTGATTTTTCGCCTTCGCGGGCACGCCACTGCTTGGTCGCCTCTAGCCCACCCATCACTGGCATCTGCATGTCCATAAAAATTAAATCAAAGTGCGCTTGATCAAACCAATCCAGCGCTTCTTGGCCATTTTCAGCAACCGTGACCTGATGCCCCCAGTTGGTGAGCAAGCGGGTGATGAGTTGTTGATTCACCTTATTATCTTCGACCAATAAGACCTTGAGGCTGCGTATTGCAGGGTCGGAAGTGGGCATCACCGCTTGGGGTGTGGGCGTGCGCTGGGTCACCCGCTCTAAGGCTGCATGCAGCTCGCTCGGCGTTGGCGGAGCGGTGAGCAAATTGTCAATCCCCAAAGCGCGAGCGCGTTGGGCATCACTGGCACTGCCTGAGGCTGCCAGCACAATGATGCGTTGATCATCAGCCAAATGTTGGCTGACCACTGTCTGGGCAAGATCAAATCCCTGTTGTTGCGCACTGAGCACCAGCACATCGACGCAGCGCCCAGCCTGCTGTTCGGCTTGTAGCTGGGCTGCGAGGTCAGCACCTTCGGCAACGCTCAAGGTTGAACAGCCCCAATGTTGCAACCAACTCACCAAACTGTGCCGATTGGCGGTCTGCTCTTCAACCACCATCACCCGAGCGTGCAATTGGGCAAGTGGCGGTGGACAAGTCTGCGCTGGGCAACGCGGAAGGTCTAAGGTAAAGAAAAAGCGACTGCCTTCACCTGGTGTGCTCTCAACTCCCAAATGCCCACCCATTAGCTCGACAATCCGCGTGGAAATGGTCAGCCCCAGCCCAGTTCCACCAAAACGGCGGGTGGTTGAGGCATCGGCTTGGGTAAAGGCCTGAAAAATCGCCGCGAGTTTGTCCTGTGGGATGCCGGTGCCAGTGTCACGCACTGCAAATTCGATCCGATCACAGTCTGGCAAGGATTCCAGATGACGCACACTGACCTCGATCAGCCCATGAGCGGTGAATTTAATCGCGTTGTCGCACAGATTCACCAGCACCTGACGCAGCCGCCACGGGTCGCCAAGACTGCGCCACGGCAGTTGTGCCGGTAAGTCATAGACGAGCGATAAACCATGCCGCGCTGCGCGAATACTCAGGGTTTTCAGCGTCTCACACACCGTCTCAGCGACACAAAAAGTCGTGCGCTCCAAAGTAAACTTACCAGCCTCGATTTTGGAAAAATCCAGCACATCGTTCAGCAGGCTCATCAGTGAGTCGGCGGATGCGCGCACAATATTGAGATAATCGCGCTGGGTGGGTGTCAGTTCAGTTTCGAGCGCCAGCTCGGTCATGCCGATGATGCCATTCATCGGGGTGCGGATTTCATGGCTGACATTGGCAATAAATTCGCTTTTGGCACGATTCGCCTGCTCGGCAAGTTGCTGCGCCTCGCGCATCTCGGCCTCGGCGAGTTTTTGGGTGGTGATGTCAAAATTAACCCCAACCACGCGCACTGCCGCGCCCTGGGCATCACGAGTCACTGCCGCCCG
>SKYD01000164.1 GCA_007128075.1 Thiorhodovibrio sp. | reverse complement strand
ACCAGATAGCCAGCAACATAGAGCATGGCAAACACTTTCACCAGCTCTGAGATTTGCAGACTAATCGGGCCTAAGCGAATCCAGCGCGTAGCACCGTTGACGGTATGCCCGACACCAGGAATCAGCACCACCACCAATAGCAAAATCCCGATGATCAACAGCAGCGGGCTGATACGCTGCCATGTAGTCATCGATGTCGCAAAGCAAAGCGCACCAATGCCTAAAGCCAAGACACAGGCAATTAGATGACGGATCACATAATGGAGTGGATTATGAAACGGAGCCTGAGCACCAATCGGCATCGAGGCCGAGGTCACCATGACAAAACCCAGCCCCAACAAAAAGGCAACAGCAAACAGCAGCGGATAATCCAACGCTGGTAATAGCTCGCGCCGCCGCACGGGAGTGCGCCCCCGCGGCACTGCATCGGAGCGAGTCATGGATGACGAGCGACCCGCCAGCGAGTCGCGTAACGAAGTGGAGCGCGAGCGCCTGCGCATTGCAATGCGTCGCGCACCGTTGTTTCAGGCGTAAGCATAAGCGTAACCATCTCCGCGTTGCATGATGTGCGCCAATTTTGCAGCAAACCAAGTTTGTTTATGATTGACGGTGATCGAAATATAGTTGTTGCTGTTTTTGATCGCCGTCACACGAGCACAATATTCACCGGCATATTTGCCTTTGGGTTGAATCAGTTTCACAACATCGCCCGTTCTGATTTCGTTGACAGTTTTCCCAGTTTTGGCTTTGGCACAGGGAAATCCGAACTTATTGACGCGAGTGAATTGGCGGTGCCCTCTGCCAGTTGCGGTGATGATCAGCGGTCTCATTTCTTGTGGAATATGCACCTCTGCACCCGTTTCACCAACACAAGCGGCATCAATCCAGTGATCTTTGGTGTACCCTTGGAGAACGCGGTTCTTTTTGGTGCGCCCACCTGACCAAAACGAAACTGGCAATCCGAACTTTTTGAGCGCGTTGCCGATGGCGTAGCGAATCACATTGACGGCAGCCGCATCTTTCAGCGGTGCTTTGGCGTGGGCTTTAATCCTCGCCAATCGCTTGGGATCATGCGCCAGAAACACTTCAAGCGGCTGATTGCCCTTCTTTTGATTGCAGTCATGACAGGCTAATGTCAAATTGCTAACACGATCTGATCCGCCTTTGCTTCGTGACACAATGTGCTCAATTTCCAGCGGCACATGCTGTGCGCCACAATAAGCACAGGTGCGGTTCCATTTTTCCAGCAGATATTCGCGCAGTTCATAACCCGCCAGTTCGCCTTGTTGATACTCAACACCGCTGATTTCAGGATTTTGCAATGCTTGGGTATCAAAGCGGGCTGTTTCGACGGCAACGGCTGCAATTGGTGCGCGATCAATGATTTTCTTCAGCCAGTTCTCGACATTATCGACGCGGCTTTGTAGCGACGGCGGCAGCCAACCTTGCGGTCTTTTGCGATTCAAAACACGCATTTGCCGATAGCGGGTTTTGCGGTTGCGTCGATTGCGCCGAATTGCACGGCGATCGGCTAATCGCTTGCGAATGCTGTCGCCGCGATGGTTAAGATTTGCCGCCCACAACACCACCCGCCCCTGTTGGGGAAATTCAGCGACCAAAGCGATGCCAGTGGTCTTTGACCCAGGATCAAACTTGGCTTCGATAGGCTGTGTTTCACCATCCGCACGCTCTTTTAGGATGATGGTGAACGGATACATCCGATACACAGCAGCTTTTTTGTCCCGTAGTAGCCGTCGCGCCCGTGCTGGACGAGTTGGCATCAACGGTTTTTTTGTATTGCTCAAAACAAACACTGTATTCATTGGTTTACACCACTAAATTTAAAAGTCAAGGTCACCTCGCCAATGTTATTGAGTGGTTTCGCGTGAACCGCACCGCCCATTGCCGCGCCCTGTGCTGTTTAACAGTCCACCGTAGAGTTTGGGGCTGGTGAAGCACCCCAAAGTACCTATACATTCACTCATAACATAGCCCCGAAGGACTCAGGCTGGTTGAGCGTTCCAGGGGTTTTACGCCTGAAACATAATGAACGACCTTAAGCCAAGGACGGCGCAGGTCGTTCACAAAGCGCGCGCTCAACCGCAGATCTCCTGCACCGCCGCGACAAAGCATTCGCCACGGTGGCGATAATCGGTAAATTGATCAAAGCTGGCGCAGGCAGGTGACAGCAACACCGTATCACCAGGCTGGGCAAGGGTTGCCGCCAGCCGCACCGCCCGCTCCAACTCGCCGGTATGGTGCAGACGCACACGGGAATCTTGCGGTAATGCTGCACAGGCAGCAGCAAGCAGCGGCGCATCGCGCCCAATCAGAATCAAATCACGGCAATGCTCACGAATCGCCAGCGCCAGCGTGGCAAAATCTGCGCCCTTGCCATCCCCGCCAGCAATCAGCACAATCGCCCCGTCAGGTCGCGCACAGCCACGCAAGGCGCTGACTGTCGCCCCGGGATTGGTGCCTTTGGAGTCGTTGATCCAGCGCACCCCGTTCCAATCCCCAACCCAGGTACAGCGATGGGCAAGGCCGGTAAAATCCTGTGCCGCCTGGAGCATGGCATCTTGTGGCAATCCAAGCGCGGTTCCCAATGCCAGCGCGGCGAGCACATTCGCCAGATTGTGGGTGCCAATGATATGAAGATCGGCGACTCTGAGTAACCGCGCCTCACCGCAAGCAATCCAATCATCTCCAGTCGCTGTCTCACGCACCAGCCCCCAATCGGTCGGCTGCTCGGGTGGCATCAATCCAAAGCGCCGGGCTGGCAATTGCGCATCCGCCAGTGCCGTCGCAACGGGATCATCGCGGTTGCTAACGGCTTGTTGTGCGCCTTGGAAAATACGCGCCTTAGCAGTGGCATAGGTTGCAAGATCGGGATAGCGGTCGAGATGATCAGGTGAGAGATTGAGCACCGTTGCCACTGCCGGGCGCAATGAAGCCGTGGTTTCTAACTGAAAACTTGACAACTCAAGGATATACAGCGCCACCTCGGGATCGAGTAGCGTCAATGCTGGAGGACCGAGATTGCCGCCGACGGCGACCTGAATCCCCGCCACCCGCGCCATCTCGCCAAGCAGCGTGGTCACGGTGCTCTTGCCGTTGGAGCCGGTAATGGCGACCACGGGGGCAGTCACCGCAGTCGCAAACAGCTCAATATCGCCAATCACGGGAACGGTTGCTGGAACTTTTGCAAGCAGCGGATGGGAACGCGCCATGCCTGGACTGAGCACGATCAG
The DNA here is from genome assembly GCA_007128075.1 of Thiorhodovibrio sp. GTDB lineage: Bacteria > Pseudomonadota > Gammaproteobacteria > Chromatiales > Chromatiaceae > Thiorhodovibrio_B. The sequence continues at coordinate 7,467 of SKYD01000164.1, read as the reverse complement.
CTCAGCATCTGCGAGCAGTGCTGAATCATCCGCACCCAGATGGCAGCGCAGCCTGGGGAATTGTTGGCGAATCGTGGGCAACGCCGGTGGCTGCTCGCGGGTATCAACCAACTCCGGCGTACAGCCCTGAGCGCACAAAAATTGTACGCAAGAAAGCCCGGTGTCACCTAAACCAACGACCATGATCCGGCGCTGGCTGAGCGAGTCGATGGCGTGCAGTGTCGCGTTCATCGAATTTTCAGACTCGCTAAACCAATGAGCACCAGCACCACGGTGATGATCCAAAAGCGGACGATCACCCGTGGCTCCGGCCAGCCTTTGAGCTCGTAATGATGATGCAGCGGGGCCATGCGGAAGATGCGCTTGCCAGTGAGCTTAAATGAGGCGACCTGCAACATCACCGAAAGGGTTTCTAGCACAAAAATGCCGCCCATAATGAACAAAATCAGCTCTTGCTTGCTGACCACGGCAATTGCGCCCAGAGCCGCCCCCAGTGCCAGTGAACCGACATCGCCCATAAACACTTGGGCGGGATAGGTGTTAAACCATAAAAAGCCTAAGCCAGCGCCAATCAAAGCGGCGCACACGATCACCACTTCACCGACATTGATCACATGAGGAATCCGCAAATACTCGGCGATCTCGGCATGGCCTGCGGCATAGGTCATAATGCCCAACCCACCAGCGACCAACACCGCTGGCAACACCGCCAGCCCATCCAGTCCATCGGTGAGATTGACTGCATTGCTTGCCCCAACAATCACCAGATAGGCAAAAAGCACAAACAGCCAGCCCAGTTGAAATGAGACATCCTTTAGATAGGGGATTAACAGCAGCGTCTCAGTTGGCGAGACGGCTGAAAAATACAGATACAGGGCGGCGGCTAGCCCAAAAATCGTTTGACTAAGATATTTGTAACGGGCGGGCAGCCCTTTGGGGTTGCGCAACACCAGCTTGCGATAATCGTCGATAAACCCGATCAGCCCAAAGCTCAGCGTGACAAAAAGCACCACCCAAACAAAGCGATTACTCAAGTCAGCCCATAGCAGGGTGCTGGCAGTGATAGCAACCAAGATCAGGGTGCCACCCATGGTCGGGGTGCCCGCCTTGCTAAAATGGCTCTGTGGGCCATCATCACGCACCATCTGCCCGATTTTGTAAGTACTTAGCCAGCGAATCAGTGGCCGCCCGACGAGCAATGCAATCCCAAGCGCAGTCAGTACCCCTAAAATTGCGCGTAGGGTTAGATAGCGGAATACTGAAAATCCGCTATAAAACTGGGTCAGCCACTCGGTCAGATATAACAACATAAACTACACTTTTAGTCCACTCAAGGCATCAACCACTCGATCCATTCCCGCCAGCCGCGAGCCTTTAATCAACACCACATCCTCGGGCTGCAACTCGTGCTGCAATTGCGCGATCAATTCTTGTGCATTGGCGCTGGTTACACCACCTGCTCCGAATGCTGAAGCGGCTTGGGCGGCTAAAGAGCCGAGTGCATAAAGCCGCGTGACTCCAGCCGCTCGCGCCTGTTCTCCCATGCGGGCATGAAGATATCGGCTTTCTGCACCTAGCTCACCAAAATCACCGAGCACCAGCACGGCGCGTCCCGAGAGGCTCTGTAGAACCTCAAGGGCTGCCTGAAATGAGTCGGGGTTGGCGTTGTAGCTGTCATCGAGAATACGCAGCCCATGATTGCCGGTGCGTGGCTGCAGTCGCCGCCCAACCGGGCGCACCTTGGCAAGTCCGTTCTGGATTGCGGTTGGCGGAACCTCAAGGGCTGAGGCGGTGGCAATGGCCGCCAGTGCATTGACCACATTGTGCTGACCTGCCAGCGCCAGCTCGCAGTGCAATGGCTGTTGACTGCATGGCAACTGCACCGCAAAACAGGTGCGAAAGCCCTCGCGATCCCAAGTGCTATGAATCGCCGCCGGATCCGCAGACACCTCGGCTTGGGGCGTGAGTCCAAAGGTCAGCGTCCGCCGCCCATCGGCAAGCCGCTGCCAAAGATCGGTAAACGGCGTGTCCGCCATAAAGACAAACACACCATCAGCGGGAAGCCCCGAGGCAATCTCACCCTTGGCATGGGCAACGCCTTCGAGCGAGCCAAACCCTTCTAAGTGTGCGCGACCGGCATTGGTAATCAGTGCCACCTGGGGCCGCGCTAAAGCAGTCAATTCAGCAATCTCGCCGTGATGATTGGCACCCATCTCGATCACGGCATAGGCCTCGTCGCGCAGTCGCAACAGGGTCAGCGGCACCCCGATATTGTTGTTGAGATTGCCTTGGGTGGCGAGTGTGGTGCCCGCTTCGCTCAAGATCGCTGCCAGCATCTCCTTCACCGTGGTTTTGCCATTGCTGCCCGTCACTGCCACGATCTGAGCCGCCGCCTGCGCCCGCCAAGCCGCAGCCAGTGCGATCAGACCAGCATGAGGATCAGCAACCTGCCATTGCGGAAGATCAATATCGAGCCGACGGCTCACCATCGCTGCCACCGCACCGGCTGCCATCGCTGCGGCAACATGGGCATGGCCGTCGTGATTCGGTCCGGTTAAAGCGATAAACAAACGCCCCTGACAGTCAGTGCGACTATCGGTGGTAATCCCGATGAACTCCACATCCGCCCCGATCAATTGCCCGCCGACAGCGGCAATGGCTTGTTTTAATGTCCACATCAGCGTTGTCCTTCCTGCCATTCAGCCAGTGCCTGAACTACTTGGGCGCGATCACTAAACCGCACCTTGAGCGCGCCCATGTCTTGCGTGGTTTCATGGCCTTTGCCAGCCACCAACACCACATCGGCAAGCCCAGCACGGGCTAAGGCAATGCGAATTGCTAGGCCGCGCTGGCGCTCGATCCGCGCTTGCTCGGGATGATTCATCCCCGCACCAATCGCGGCAATAATCGCATCTCCATCTTCGTGACGCGGGTTGTCATCGGTGATGATCACCTGATCGCTCAGTCGCTCGGCAATCCGTCCCATCAGTGGGCGCTTGCCCGGATCACGCTCGCCACCACAGCCAAACACAGTAATCAAGCGACCATGACAGTGGTCACGCAGATGGGTCAACGCCTGTTCGAGCGCATCGGGGGTGTGGGCATAATCGACGACGACCAAAGGCGCAGTGCCACCGCCAAAGCATTCCATGCGTCCAGGCACCGCCCGTAGACGGGCAATCTGATTGAATGCTTTTTTAAGCCCCGCGCCTCGCGACAGCAAAACTGCCAACACCGCCAGCACATTGGCGGCATTAAAGCGTCCCACCAGTCCGCTGATTAACTCGCCCTCGCCCTCACTGCTGCGAATGCTCAGATGCATCCCGGTGGGCAGTGCCGTGAACTCTTGAACATGCAGCCACAGCGCGCAGTGGCGTAACAGTGGCTGTTTGGGATCAAAATCGGCGGCGAGACTGTAACAAGCGGTCTTTAAGCGCGGGTCATGTTCGCCGAGCAGGGTGCGCCCGAGGGTATCATCAGCATTGAGAATCCGCCATTTTAGCCCAGGCTGACGAAACAGCCGCGCCTTGGTGGCGGCGTATGTAAACATATCGCGGTGATAGTCGAGATGGTCGCGGCTTAAATTAGTTAGAATGGCGTGACTGAGATGCAGTGCAGCAATACGGTGTTGATCAAGGGCATGAGAGGACACCTCCATCGCCACCGACACCGCACCGTCGTGCCGCAAGCGAGATAAAACCTGTTGCAGGGTCACCGCATCGGGCGTGGTGAGTGTTGGCGCGGTGTCTAATTGGCACTCGCCAAAATCGCCATAATAGCCACCGCCCAGCGTGCCTAAAAACGCGCAGCGTTGTTCATAGCCCAATGCCTGAGCCAAATAATGACTGACACTGGTTTTGCCATTGGTGCCAGTGATGCCCAAAATCTCCAGTTCGGCACTGGGGTCGCCATAAAAACGCGCCGCCAGTGCGCTGGCGCGAGCACTCAAACGCTCAACAGCCACTACGGGGACTTTCAGTTGTTGAGCCTGTTGGGCAAATGTGGCAAGCGGATGCGCTGCATCTGGCTCGGCAGCAATCGCGGTGCAGCCCTGATCAACCGCATCTTTTGCAAATTCAAGCCCGTGGTGTTGCCGACCGCAACAGGCTAAAAATAGGCTATCTGCGGTGGCGGTGCGGCTATTGAGCGTGAGCTGACGCACCGGGCGTTGATCGAGCAGCCGAGGCTCAGTCACAAACTCAGTTAAGAGCTGATCTAAGGGCCATGCCAATGGGGATGGGGCTGTCATTGTACGGTACTCGCCCGCAAAAACAGCGATTCTTGCGCGGCATCGGGGGGAACATCATACAGCCGCAACGCCGCTTGCATCACCGCCGCAAACACCGGCGCGGCGACTAACCCGCCGTAATAATGATCGCCACCTGGCTCATCGACCATCACCGCCAGCACAAAGCGCGGATTATCCAGCGGGGCAATGCCGGCAAACACCGCTTGATAGCTGCCATCGATATAACCGCCAGGGCCGGCTTTTTTCGCAGTGCCAGTTTTGCCCGCGACCCGATACCCGGGAATCGCCGCCCGACGCGCTGTCCCCTGAACCGAAACCACGGTTTCCATCATTTTGACGGTGGTATCGGCAGTGCTGGGTGAAAACACTGGACGCGCCCCCACCCGTGGCTGATCTTGAACCAGAGTGGCGGGGAGATAACTGCCTTCTCGTGCCAAGACCGCATAGGCCTGTGCCAATTGCAATGCAGTGGCATTGAGCCCATAGCCAAAGGACAGCGTGGCATATTCAAAATTTGACCAGCGGCTAAAATGAGACAGAAAGCCGCCTTGTTCACTTGGAAAACCGATCTGAGTGCGACTGCCAAAGCCCAGATTGCGATACATCTGCCACAGTTGTTCTTTTTCCATCTGCTGGGCAATCTTGACCACCCCGATATTGCTGGATTTGGTGATCACCCCGGTGGCATCGAGCAGCCCAAAATTGCGGATATCGCGCACCCGATTACGCCCCACCTGCATGGTGCCCGGTGAGGTATCGATGCGCGTCTCAGGGCGAATCAGCCCTGCTTCCAGAGCCTGCGCCACCACAAAAGGCTTGACTGTGGAACCTGGCTCAAACACATCGGTGATTGCGCGATTGCGGCGTTGATCAGCGGTTTCGGTACGGCTGGCGTTGGGGTTAAACGCGGGCTGGTTGACCAGGGCTAAAATCTCGCCCGTCGGTACATCAATCAGCACCGCACAGGCGGCAGCGGCTTGATGTTCTAAGGTGGCGCGTTTGAGCTCGCGATAGGCAAAAAACTGCAAGCGCCGATCCAGCGTCAGGCGCAAATCTTGGCCATGATGCGGCGGACGAATTTGCTCCACCTCTTCGATGATATGCCCGCGCCCATTTTGAATCACCCGCCGCCGCCCAGGCTTGGGGGCCAGATGCTGATCATAAGCAAGCTCAATGCCTTCTTGGCCGCGATCATCAATATCAGTGTAGCCGATGACCTGAGCAAAGGATTCGCCACCGGGATAGAAACGACGGTATTCAGTTTCGACCCCAATCCCTTCTAAATTATAGCGATTTGTAATTTCGCGGACCACATCAACCCGATGGTGCTCGACGCGCCGCCGCAGATACATAAAGCCGCGCTGGCGATTGTTTTCTACTCGCTGATTAAGCTGCTCAGGTTCAAGGTCAAGTGCAGCGGCTAACTCATTAATTGCTTGACGATTTCCAACTAAGCGCCGCGGATTGGCAGTAAAAGTGGCAACGGCGGTGCTAATCGCCAACGGCTCGCCGTTGCGATCCAGAATCATCCCACGGCGGGCAGGAATCTCGCGCTCACGCAGAAAGCGCCGCTCGCCTTCATGGCGCAAAAAATCAGTTTCGAGAATCTGGCGATAAAAGGCACTCGCCATCACCGAGACAAACGCCAGCCCCATCAAGGTGGCAAGCGCCAAGCGCCGCCGCGTAAAACTCGGACGCGGGCGCTCCTCGCGCAAGGCGCGACGATAACGGGTGCGATTAGCGACTGCCATGATTTGGAATCTCCAACAATCGCGCCTCAGCACCACGAGGCAAGTGCATATCAAGCACCTGACGGGCGGTTTCTTCAATGCGGTTATGGGTGGTTAGCGAAGCCTCTTCGAGCCGTAGCCGTCCCCACTCAATATCGAGCGCATCGCGCTGATAACGGGCATCTTGCAGACGCACAAACTCAGTGCGGGTCAGATATTTGGTATAAACCACGGCGATGGCGCTGACCAAAATCGCGCTGCCTAACACCGCTACCATGAGCCAATCACGCTGCACAGTCATAGACGCTCCGCCGTGCGTAACCGCGCACTACGCGCCCGTGGATTGGCAGCGATCTCAGCAGCGCCGGGGCGGATTAGCCCACCAATGGCGCGTAATTGACCTTGGGTGGTGGCTGCTGGAACGGGAAGTCGTTTCGGCAACGCCAACCCCCGCGATTGCTCGCGGATAAAGTGTTTGACGATGCGATCCTCTAACGAATGAAAACTAATCACCACCAGCCGCCCGCCGGGGGCTAATAGCTCACAAACTGCAGCTAAAGCCGTGCGTAATTGATTGAGTTCGTTGTTGATATGAATGCGCAAGGCTTGGAAAGTGCGCGTTGCCGGGTGTTTGCCTGGTTCGCGGGTTGGTATTGCCGCAGCAATCAGGTCAGCCAATGCTTTGGTGGTGCGCAATGGCTGTTGGGTGCGCGTCTCCACAATGGCGCGAGCAATGCGTCGTGCATAGCGTTCCTCGCCAAAATGATGCAGCACATCGGCGATTTGTTCCGGCGTTGCCCGTGCCAACCAATCCGCGGCTGACTCACCGCTGTCTGGGTCCATGCGCATATCCAGCGGCCCATCAGCCGCAAAGCTAAAACCACGCTCAGGCTGATCCAATTGCGGTGAAGACACGCCAAGATCAAACAACATGCCATGAAGCTTGCCAGCCAATGCCGCCGCTTTGAGCTGTTCCAGCAGCTCAGTAAAACTGGCACGCCACAGCGTCAGCCGCGAGTCTTTGATCGTCTGCGCTGCCGCAATCGCCTGGGGATCACGATCCGCCGCCCACACCCGCCCCTCGGCATTGAGCCGTGCTAAGAGCGCACGGGTATGCCCGCCGCGCCCAAAGGTGGCATCGACATATTGTCCCGCAGGCTGGATTGCCAACGCTTGCATGGCTTCCTCTAACAGAACTGGATGGTGTTGATCGTGCTGCATCGAAACGAGTCGCGTATTGAGTAAGCAAAAGTCTAATCGGGGGCATGGTCTCAACTGCCATCATCCCGACCTGACTTAACTATAAGACAGGCACAGCAATTCGTCAAGTTACCACAAAAAGTTTTTTGCTTTGATTTTCAATAGCTTGAAAAAGAATGTTCATATTGAATCGAAAAAAAAAAAATGCTTTATATTTTATAATACTACCGTTAATATCTAATAACTTGGAATAACTAAATTTTTTAAGTTATTAAAAATAAAGATAAA
>SKYD01000241.1 GCA_007128075.1 Thiorhodovibrio sp. | reverse complement strand
CCTGATTCACCATCGCCAACAGCCGCCGCGCCCGCCGGAGCTGCCGCTGACCAGTCAAGATGTGCTGACCCTCACCGCGGCTGAACATCACCCACCGCCGCCAGCCGTGGCACTGCTGCTGACCAAGCGGCTTGATCAACTCAGCGGCGGGCAATTTCAAATCGTGCAAATCTGGGCGTGCTTGGCCAGTCCAGCAACGCTGATTCTGCTCGATGAGCCGACCAACAACCTCGATCCGGCAACGGTCGATACCTTGATTGAGCTGCTGGCGACACAACGCGCCGAGCGTGCCTTGGTGGTGGTCAGCCACGAAGAGAGTTTTATCGAAGCGGTCTGTACCCGCGTGATTCGGGTCGATGACCAAGGATTGGCTGATGTTTGAGCTGTTGTTTGATCCGATGTTTCGCGTGCCGTTCGTGACCGGACTGTTGTTGGCACCGCTGGCGGCGATTGTTGGTGTGTATCTGCGGCTGCGCGGCGAATGGCTGGCAGCACTTGCTTATGCCCAGATTGCCGCTGTCGGTGGTCTGTTGGCAGTGATGGTGCATGGGCCGGTGATGCTCGGGGCGGTGCTTGGGGCTGGTGCAGTGGCCGTCGGCAAGGGGCTGCTCAGACGCGCTGGCAATGACCATTTTGCCGTGTTGATGGTCGTGGGCTGGGGACTGGCGGTGGAACTAGCCAGCCTCAGCGCTCATGGCGAGATGCTCGGACATTCGTTGATCGACGGTCAGCTTTATTTTGTCGGTCACACGCAGCTTCTATTTACAATCAGCGTTTTGTTGATCGGGGTTTTGAGTTTCCGCTGGCTTTCGCGCCGGCTGTTGCTGGCGCGTTTTTTTCCAGATACTTTTTCTGGGAACAACCAAGCGGATTGGCCGCATCATCTCGTGTTTGATGTCTTGGCAGTGACCACCGTCGCGGTGGCAACCACCACCTTTGGGGTGATGGCCGCCTTCGCGCTGACGCTGGTTCCAGCCTGGATTGCCTGGGGGCTGGCGCGTGGCTGGAAGATGACGCTGATTGTGGCGGCAAGCCTGGCATTGGGCATCTATGTCATGGCATTCGTCGCGGCGATCCTGCTCGATCAACCCTTTGGGCCGGTGCTGGCGATTCTGCTCGGCATTGCAAGTGGGTTGCGTTTGTTGGCAAGTCGGTAGATTGGCTTTTTCCATGGTATCGATACCGCTGCGCTCGACCATTGCCATCCTATTTTTCTTCTCGGGCTTTGCTGCACTCGTTTATCAGGTGCTGTGGGTGCGAGAACTGAGCCTGCTGTTTGGCAGCACGGCACAGGCAGCGGCACTGGCGATTGCGGTGTTTTTTGCTGGATTGGCCGTTGGCGGGTGGTTCTGGGGGCGCATGGCACCACGAGTACAATCCGCGCTCGCCACCTTTGGCGCACTCGAGGTCGCCGTCGCCCTCACTGCCCTGGGACATTTCTTTCTTACGGACATTTATCACGGACTGTACCCCGCACTTTATGCCCTGATCGGAAATCATCCCGTCGCTGATCAAGCCCTCAAGGCGAGCTTGGCCACCCTGATTCTTTTCCCGTCATCCTTTCTGATGGGTGGCACCCTGCCGATGATGGGACAGTTTATGGTGCGCGTGGTGGGGCGTCTGTCCACCACTGGAACGGCGCTCTATGCCCTCAACACCTTCGGTTCCGCCGTGGGGGCACTGGCGGCTGGTTTTGTTCTACCGATGTGGCTGGGTTTTCATGGCGCCTATTTGTTGGCCGTTGGCATCGATTTCACGGTTGGAATCATCACCCTCGTTCTGTCACGAGTGATCCAAGCGGATCAAGCCCATGCCAGCCCAACCTCGGATCCATCGGCTTCGTGTCCTGTGGATCCTGCACTGACCGCACACTGGCCAACAGTGTCACTGCGGTTGGTCGGGGTGATCGCTTTCGCCTCCGGCTTGGCGACCTTGGGCGTTGAGGTGCTGTGGACGCGCTTGTTTGCCCAAGTGCTACAGAACTCCGTCTACACCTACGCCATCGTCTTGGTCGCGTTTTTGGTTGCGCTGACCCTGGGTTCGCTGATGGCCAATGCGCTGGCGCGCCTTAAGTCTCTGCCGCCATCGGCGGTGCTGATTGTACTGTTGCTGCTGTCGTCGGCTGTCATCGCCGCCTCGCCTTGGGTCTTTCATGCCGCCACAGATGGGCTGAATTATGTGGGAGCCGGAGCCGGTTGGCGGAATTATCTGGTCATTGTCTCAGTGACTGCGCTCACCGTGATGGTGCTGCCTGGCATTCTGCTGGGCGCGGTATTGCCCTATCTATTGCGAACCGTGGAGACTTCCCGCCTAGAACCTGGCTGGATTATCGGCCAATTAGTCGCGGTCAATACCTCGGGAGCCATTGTCGGCTCGCTGGCAGCGGGCTTTGTCCTGCTACCGTGGATCGGCGTGACCAATAGCCTGCTGGTTTTGGCCGCTGTTTATCTCGCGCTGACCGTTTGGCTGATCTGGCATTCCTCAGCGACGACCACTTGGCGCTTGGCCGGGGCGGCGGTGCTGTTGGTCATCTGTGTGGGGCTGCTGGTCTGGGAGCCGCAGGGGCTTGGCGTGTCCCGTCTGGATCAGGCGGCCGGTGAAATGCTTTTGGATGTGCGCGAGGGCAGTCATGCTACCGCTACCGTGGTGCAGCGGGGTGAACATCGGGTGCTGCGCGTCAATAACTACTACACATTAGGAGGCACATCCTCGCTGGATTCGGAACGCAATCGCACCCTGATTCCAATGATGACGCACCCAAATCCGCGGAACATTTTTTATCTTGGCATGGGCACTGGTATCACGGCGGGTACCAGCCTAATGTTTCCAGTAGATCGGGTTGATGTGTGCGAACTTCTGCCTGAGGTGGTGGCATTGGCCAGGCTGCATTTCTCACCCTGGAACAATGGGCTTTTTGAGGACGAACGGGTGCGGATCCGTGCCCAGGATGGCCACCATTGCTTGCGGCACACCAATCAGCGTTACGATGTCATCATCAGCGATCTATTTACGCCATGGAAGGCGGGAACCGGCAATCTCTATACCCGGGAACATTACGAGGTAGCGCGTGAGCGGTTGGCAAATGGTGGGTTATTTGTCCAGTGGCTGCCTTTGTATCAGCTCACCGAACGGGAATTGGGCAGCATCGGCCGCACTATGCAGGCAGTGTTTCCGCAGGTCGTGGCCTGGCGCGGTGACATGTTTCCCACCGGCTCTATCCTGGCGTTGGTGGGCACTGAAGCGGGGGTGACCCTGGATGCGGAGGTTTTGGTGCAGCATGGTCGAGCACTGGCGGGTAATCCTGACTTGCCAGCAGCGTTGTTGCAAGCAGTGTCATTGCGTTTTTATGCTGGCAATATCGGGTTAAGCCATGTATTTGCGGACTATCCGATCAATACCCGTAATCGCCCCGTGGTGGAATATGGTGCGCCTCGTTCGCAACGCCTTGTGCATACAGGTGAGGCGCGCTGGGTCATCGGTGCAGAATTGGGTTCACTGTATGAAGCACTTTCTCAGCAGGTACCTCCCCAGCGCGATCCCTATCTGTCTCAACTGCAACCGCGCCAATGGGGCTATGTCCAAGCTGGCCGGCACTATTATCATTACCGGGTGCTGGGTCGGCATGGGTATGAAGAACTGGCCAGCCAACACTTAGACGCCTTCCTGCGCCTCACGCCTTTTGAAGTGGCACCTTCGCCCACCCCGGAAGAAACCGGTTCACGCTGGGAAGAACAACGCCATGAAAAATAAAGGTATACATTAAAAAACAGGAAATCTCGATGCCGCCGCCGAGGCTTGGCTCGCCGACATGTCGCACGTCCATCCGCGTTGGCGCTGGCAGGCGGGCTTCGATCTGCTGGTCGCGGCGGCTATGGCGGTTGGCACGGCGAGCATTGGCATCATGGGCGCCTTCGCGCTGACGCTGGTTCCAGCCTGGATTGCCTGGGGGCTGGCGCGTGGCTGGAAGATGACGCTGATTGTGGCGGCAAGCTTGGCACTGGGCATCTATGTCATGGCATTCGTCGCAGCGATCATGCTTGATCAACCCTTTGGGCCGGTGCTGGCGATTCTGCTCGGCATGGCAAGTGGGTTGCGTTGGTTGGGGCGGCAAAGTTTCAGGTCGTGATTCGCACCACAGTCACTCGTTATGCTATAGTTCGCTAAATTTTGTCACTTGATTAATTGATGGTTTTTTCCAAGCGACCTGATAATTTTGCGGCGCGTGACACATCTACAATTCCGCCAACCAAGCTCGCTGCTGGGCACTACGCCGTTGTTGGGTGAGTTTGCTGTGAATCTGGGGGCGGGCCTGTTCTAACGGCACCTGATGTGCGGCACAAATCGACTCACAGCGCAACAGATGCAACCCCATCGGGGATTCAACAATCGGGCTGATCTCACCTGCCGCGAGTGCGAACAGTGCAGCATCAAGCGCCGGGTAAAGTTGACCACGCGGCACCAGGCCGAGCCGCCCGTTTTCGAGTGCTGTTGGACATTCTGAATGCTGACGAGCGAGTTGACCAAAGGTGGCTGCGTCGGCATTGGCTGCTGCTTGAGCGATGTCGGTTAGGCGAGCATAGGCTGCGTCACGGTGATTTTCAGCAAATTGCTCATTGATGGTGATCAACAGATGCTGGGCGGCGCGCCGTTCTGGTAGATTGAAATGCTGTGGATTTTGGGCATAAAACTCTGCCACCTCAGCCTCAGTCACTGGCGGATGCTGGTCGCCAATGTGTTGCATCACTGCATCAAAGCGTAACTCGCGTGCCAATGCTTCACGCAATGTCGCCATATCCAGCCCATTGCGAGCCAAATCCTGCGCCCAGTCAGCCGGGCTGTCATAGCGATCACCAATCGTTGCCAATGCTGAATTGATCTGTGAGTCAGCAATGGTGATTGATGCTGCCTCGGAACTGGTCAAGACTTGACATTCTAGGTGCCAGGTGCGCTCGGCAAGTGTTTCGACACTCGCCCATTGCTCCGCCGTGAGCCTGCTACAGTCACATTGAAATTTTTGCTGTGCAGCACGCAATTGATGATAACGCAAAACCGACATTAGCTCCGAAACTCTTCCAGCGCTGATTCAGGCACTTGCAACCGATTGCGATCCTGAAAATCGACATGATAGACAATGCCATCGGGGGCATCGCGGATCACTTTGACGATCTCGCCGATCTCGCCTGGCTCCACCAACACCTGACCATTGCGCCCCAGCGGCAGCCGTGCACTGACTTTTTCGCGGGTCTCAAAGCGACTCGGCACCCACGGCTCGCTGATCGGCTGTAATTCTTCCTCACGACAGCCGACGACACGATTGTCTTCTAAAAAATGCACCGCATAGACGATCTGATCTTGCAAGAATCGCCCAACATCGCGCACAAAGCCGACACTGCCGCGCTGAATTAGCTTGGCTCCGGTGTTCATGCCTGGAAAGGTGCCGTCATTGCGCAGGGTGCGGATCACCCGCACCTCGTCTCCATAATCAAATCTTGGCTGTTGCATCAGAGCGTGACTCCATCAGTGTGGTCAATGACACCTGCACCGGCTGCGGGGTTTGGCGCTGAAACACCCGAAACACCTTTTCATTCTGGGCATTGGAATGCACAAAAGTGTTGTAAGCATCGTTGAGCAGGGCGGCTGCTTGGGTCATCGACTCAGGATGTTGCAGATCAAGCCCGGCGAGCAGATCGTGAAACCGCTGCAAGATATGCAGCCGATTGACCTGCACCACTGCCGGATCGTAGTCGATGCCAAAATAATTGAGAAAATCCTCGGCGCTGGTTAGTTCATCCAAGGCGAGGTCGAGGGTGTCATCAGACATGGGGTGTACTCCGTTGCAGTTGTAGGGGGCATGATCTGCGCCAAAAAGTGCAGCAAATCCAGCGCGGTGGGCGCACATTTGTTCATGGTCACAAAACGGCGCACCAGTGGCAGCACCTGCTCGGCCTGTTCGGGGGTCAGTTCGGTGTTGAGCTCTTCGGCATAAACCTGACACAGTGCGCCACGCCCTGAATGCTTGCCCAGCACGAGACGATGGGTTCGCCCCACCTCAGCCGGATCAATGCCCTGATAATTCAGTGGATCTTTGAGCAGGCCATCGACATGAATGCCCGATTCATGGGTGAAGGCACCATCCCCGACCAGGCTTTTATTCCACGCCACCGGATGCCCCGATGCTTGATCCACGAGCCGCGACAGCTCGGCAAAATGGGTGAGATCAACACCAGTTTGGCAATGATGCAGATATTTTAGCCCCATCACCACTTCTTCAAGGGCGGCATTGCCGGCGCGTTCACCCAGACCATGCACCGTGGTGTTGACATGGGTTGCGCCAGCACGGACAGCGGCCAAGGTATTCGCCGTTGCCAGCCCGAGATCATCGTGGGCGTGCATCTCAATCTCGCAATCACAGCGGGCGCGCAAGGCGCTGATCTGTTCAAAAACGCTGAATGGATCGAGCACACCAACGGTGTCAGCAAAACGCACCCGCTCGGCACCGGCATATTGTGCGGTTTCGGCAACTTGCCATAAAAATTCAGGATCAGCCCGTGAGGCATCCTCAGCCCCAACGCACACTAAAAAACCACAATCGAGCGCGGTCGGCACCAAAGCGCGAATCTGCGCCAGCACCCAGGCGCGGTCACGCTTGAGTTTGTGCTGAATCTGTTGATCAGACACCGGAATCGACAAATCAATCCGCTGCACCGGCAGCCCGCGTGCGGTGGCAATATCTGCCGCCAGCATCCGCGCCCATACCATTAAGTCAGCCCGTAGTGGCAACTGCCCAACGGCGATGATCGACTCGCGTTCGTCCTCGCCCATCGCCGGAATGCCGACTTCTAACTCAGGCACCCCAAGTGCATCCAGCCCACGGGCAATCGCCAGCTTTTCTTCCAAGGCAAAAGCAACCCCGGCGGACTGTTCACCATCGCGTAAGGTGGTGTCGTTGATCTGAATCCAATTTCCCTGCTGCATGAAGCGTTGGCCTCGTTGACGACCTGTTGTATTGCTAGATTGAATGCAAACAACGCGCCAAGCATAAAGGCATCGCTAGCCGATTGATTGATCAGCAAATAATTCTTGCTAACCGCTGATTATCTGGTGTGCTTTGCAACAAAAGCGCGGGCGGTCTTGTCGGAAATCGAGATTGGTTTAGAATGATCGACTCATTTAACATTCAACGCGCCATCAATGGCAGGATTAAAAAATGGACGGAAGCTCAGTGCAGGGTTTGGAATTGATCGCAGTCGTTGCTTTGCTGTATTGGATGTATCGCTCGCAGCAGCGTCCATCCGAGGACACCAAAAAGCCAGAGCAAACCGAAGATAAAACCACCAAAACACCAAAATAGCATGTCCCTTAAACTGCCTGCTGTTGGCCTGCGCCACGACTGGACGCTTGCCGAGGTGCAAGCTCTGCTCGATCAGCCGTTTAATGATCTGCTGTTTGCTGCTCAACAGATTCACCGCACACACTTTGATCCCAATCGGGTGCAGGTGAGCCAGTTGTTGAGCATCAAAACCGGTGCCTGTCCTGAAGATTGTGCTTACTGTGGCCAAAGTGCGCAACACCAGAGCACCATCGAGCGTGAACAGTTATTGGCACTGGATGCTGTGATCAAGGCAGCGCAGGAGGCGCAAGCAGCAGGGGCAACGCGGTTTTGCATGGGCGCGGCCTGGCGCAATCCAACCGATCATCAGCTTGATCAGGTGATTGCCATGATTGCCGCAGTGCATGGGTTGGGCATGGAAACCTGTGTCACTCTCGGTATGTTGACGCTCGATCAGGCGCAGCGGCTCAAAGCCGCTGGGCTTGATTATTACAACCACAACCTCGACACCTCGCCAGAGTTTTATGCCCAAGTCATCACCAGTCGCACCTATCACGAGCGGCTCGAAACCCTAGAGCATATCCGCGCTGTGGGGCTAAAAACCTGTAGCGGGGGGATTCTGGGTCTGGGTGAGTCGCGCACGGATCGCGCTGCATTGCTACACCAACTTGCCACGCTGCCGGCGCATCCTGAATCAGTACCGATCAATCTGCTGGTGCAGGTCGAGGGCACCCCGCTGCATGGTGCCGCGCCGCTGGATCCGCTTGAATTTGTGCGCACTGTAGCCGCAGCGCGGGTGCTAATGCCCGCCTCCTATGTGCGGCTGTCGGCAGGGCGCTCGACGATGAGCGATGAGCTGCAAGCTCTGTGCTATCTGGCTGGAGCCAACTCGATCTTTTATGGCGAGCGGCTGCTGACCACCGACAACGCAACGACCGACCGCGATCAGGCACTGTTTGAGCGTTTAGGACTGGGTTTTGAAATCGTCGCCCCCGAAGGACGCGACACCCCAGGTGGTTGTTTTAAATAACAATGCGCGATCTTGATGCGGCGCTGGCAAAGCAGCACGCTGCTGGGCTTTATCGTCAACGGCGGATCATCGACGGTGCCCATCGCACCCGAGTTGAGATCGACGGGGCGAGCTGGCTATCATTTTGCAGCAACGATTATCTAGGGCTGGCGGCTGATCCGCGCATCGCCGAGGCGTTGCGTGAGGGCACCAAACGCTACGGTGTCGGCAGCGGCGCGGCGCATCTGATCAGCGGACACAATCGGGCGCATCAAGCACTCGAAGAGTCACTGGCAGCATTCACCAAACGCCAACGCGCCCTGCTGTTTTCCACTGGCTATATGGCCAACCTTGGTGTCATCACCGCCCTGGTTGGGCGAGGCGATACCATCGTCGCTGATCGGCTCAACCATGCCTCGTTGGTTGATGGTGCGCGCCTTAGCGGCGCACGCTTGCGCCGTTATGCTCATGCTGATCCAGTTGCCGCCGAAGCCTTGACTTCTGCTCATTCACCAGCACTCATTGCCAGTGATGGCGTGTTTAGCATGGATGGCGATCTGGCACCACTGCCAGAACTCGCCGCGTTGGCGCGACAAGCGGGGGCGTGGCTACTGGTTGATGATGCTCACGGACTTGGTGTGTTAGGGAAAATGGGGCAAGGCTCGCTGGAACATTGGGGGCTGAATGCTGGCAAGGTGCCGATTCTCGTCGGCACTCTAGGCAAAGCATTGGGCAGTTTTGGTGCCTTTGTGGCTGGCGATGTGGCACTGATTGAAACCCTGATCCAGCGCGCCCGCAGCTACATTTACACCACTGCACTGCCGCCCGCTGTCGCTTATGCCACCCAAACTGCGCTCCATCTTGCACAAAAAGAATCTTGGCGCCGCGATCATCTCAACCAGATGGTGCAACGATTTCGCGCTGGCGCTGCCCAACTCGGACTACCTATTGGTGACCAATCTTCTACGCCAATTGTGCCACTGTTGGCGGGAGATGCCCGCACCGCGTTGGCGTGGAGTGAACAGCTTGCTAGGCAACGGATTCTAGTCACCGCCATCCGTCCACCAACAGTCCCCGAAAACACATCAAGACTACGCATTACCTTCTCAGCAGCGCATCAACCCCATGAAATCGATCAACTGCTAGAGGTGCTTGCACAGGGGGTGACCAATCATTGCTGATTGTCGTTGCACCTTCGAGCAACGCTGCAAGAGATCAAGGTCGTCGCGGAAAGCGTCCAAAGTCTGGTGGGCGTTTTTCTAAAAAGGCATTGCGCCCTTCTTGCGCCTCGGCAGTGGTGTAATAGAGCGCGGTGGCATTGCCCGCCAGCTCTTGCAAACCAGCCAGCCCATCGCTGTCGGCATTGAAGGCGGCTTTGAGTAAGCGCAGCGCGGTTGGCGAATGGCGCAACATCTGTCGACACCAGTCTACAGTCACCTGCTCAAGGTCAGCCAATGGCACTATGGTGTTAATCAGCCCCATGTCAAGCGCTTCTTGGGCATCATATTGGCGACATAAAAACCAGATTTCTTTGGCTTTTTTAACTCCAATGGTGCGTGCCATCAGCCCAGCACCAAAGCCAGCATCAAAGCTCCCCACCTTCGGCCCGGTTTGACCAAAGCGGGCATTGTCAGCGGCAATGGTCAGATCGCAGATCAGATGCAACACATGGCCGCCGCCAATGGCATAGCCGGCCACCATCGCCACCACTGGTTTGGGCAAAGTGCGAATCTGGCGTTGTAGTTCCAACACATTTAGATGCTCAATGCCGCCACTGTCGCGATAGCCTTCGTTGCCGCGAATGCGCTGATCGCCGCCAGAGCAAAACGCTTTCTCGCCAACACCTGTGAAAATAATCACCCCAATCTCAGCATCGAGATGGGCGCGGTGAAACGCATCGATCAGTTCGCGCACCGTCTCGGGGCGAAACGCATTGCGCACCTCGGGGCGATTGATGCTAATGCGGGCAATCCCCTCGGCGCGGTGATATAAAATATCCTGATAGGTTAAATCTGGCACGGTTTGCCAGTGAATCGGTGAAGCAGTCATGGTGATTAAAATACCTTATAAATTGTCAAGTTCCACAAGATTATATGACCGCTTAACAAACAAAACGAGCTTCTTTTTATACCATTGTATCAGAGATTGAATCTGAGTAGCTAAGCCATGTTCAGCCGAGGCGATTAAGCAAAAGCAAAACCAGTTTCGGCTGGAGGCGCTTGTTAGGCGATTGATCCGGTGTCTGGAAAATAATTTCATCCAGACACCTTTAATTGATGCTGAACTCTGCGACAATGGCATCAAAAGAAGCCCGAGTGTCTTGGTCCAGCAATTCTAAATTTGCCTTGATCACCGCCGCAGCCGCCGACCTAAAGGAGATTGCGCCGATTCGAGAGCCTCAAGCATGAGCTCAAAAAGTGCCTCCCAAGTATCATGCACGGCATATTGCGTCAGGATGCGAAGGTGTTCAAAAAATGTTTTCCGTGGCCCCAATTGTTTACGGATATGCTGATAAAGTTCATTGCAAT
>SKYD01000038.1 GCA_007128075.1 Thiorhodovibrio sp. | reverse complement strand
GGCTGAGGCGATTGATTGGGAGCGACGCTGGGATCAGGTGCTGGATCGTTCTCAAGCGCCGTTGTATCGCTGGTTTCGCGGTGGGCGGCTCAATACCTGCTGGAATGCGCTTGACCGCCATATCGCTGCCGGGCGTGGGAATCAGGCAGCACTGATTTACGACAGCCCGGTGACTGGGGTGGTGCGGCATCTCAGCTATGCTGAACTGCTCGATCAGACCGCCCGTTTTGCTGGTGTGTTGCAAGCCCAGGGGGTAAAAACTGGTGATCGGGTGATTATCTACATGCCGATGGTGCCGGAGGCAGTCATCGCCATGCTCGCCTGCGCCCGCCTCGGTGCCATTCATTCGGTGGTGTTTGGCGGCTTCTCGGCGCTGGAATTGGCGACCCGCATTGATGATGCCAAGCCGGTGTTGATCGTGGCTGGCTCCTGTGGGATCGAGCCCAACCGCATTGTTGCCTACAAGCCGTTGCTGGATGCCGCGATTGAGATGGCACAGCACAAGCCCAGTCGCTGCATTCTGTTACAGCGCGAACAACAACCCGCCGAGCTGATTGCCGGGCGCGATCTCGATTGGCATGACTGCTTAGCGGCGGCAAGTCCAGTCGATTGTGTAGCGGTCAATGCCACTGATCCACTGTATATTCTCTACACCTCTGGCACCACCGGTCAGCCCAAGGGCGTGGTGCGCGATCATGGCGGCCATGCCGTTGCCCTGACCTGGAGTATGCGCCATGTTTATGGCATCGAGCCAGGCGAGGTGTTCTGGTCGGCCTCGGATGTCGGCTGGGTGGTTGGCCATTCCTATATCGTTTATGCCCCGCTGCTGCATGGCTGCACCAGCGTGATTTATGAAGGCAAGCCCGTCGGCACCCCCGATGCTGGCGCATTTTGGCGGGTGATCGAACAACACAAGGTCGTCACTTTGTTTACTGCGCCCACCGCGTTTCGCGCCATCAAGCGCGACGATCCCCAGGGCGAACAGTTGCAACGCTATGATCTAACGGGTTTTCGGGCGCTGTTTCTGGCGGGTGAACGCTGCGATCCAGACACCCTTGATTGGGCAACGCAGATGCTCAAGGTGCCAGTGGTCGATCACTGGTGGCAAACCGAAACCGGCTGGGCGATTGCCGCCAACTGTCTGGGCATCGAGCCATTGCCGATCAAGTCTGGCTCGCCGACCAAGCCAGTGCCGGGCTATGTGGTTGAGGTGCTGGATGATGAGGGCGAGCCAGCGCCCACCGGCAGCATCGGACGGATTATGTTGCGACTTCCGCTACCGCCGGGCTGTTTACCAACGCTGTGGGGCAATGATGAACGCTTTGTGCAATCCTATCTCGCCGCGCAGCCGGGCTATTATCTGACGGGCGATGCGGGCTATTTTGATGAGGACGGCTATCTGTTCGTGATGAGCCGGATTGATGACATCATCAATGTTGCCGGGCATCGGCTGTCCACCGGGGCGATGGAGGGGGCGCTTGCCAGTCATCCGGCGGTTGCTGAATGTGCGGTGATTGGGGTCAATGACGCACTCAAGGGCGAGTTGCCCTTGGGGCTGGTGGTGCTCAAAGCCGGTATTGACAGCGACCCACAGACCATCACCCGCGAACTGGTGGCGCTGGTGCGTGAGCGCATCGGCCCGGTGGCCGCATTGAAGACCGTGGTGGTGGTCGAGCGCCTGCCCAAAACCCGCTCTGGCAAAATTTTACGCGGCACCATGAAACGGATTGCTGATCAAATGGAGTACCGAGCACCGGCAACCATTGATGATCCAGCGATTCTCGACGAGATCACTGCCGCCCTGCGCACTGTGGGCTATGCCAAACCGAGCGCCTAAGCTCACCAGGGCTTGTAGGTCAGCCCAGGGATGCTGGTTTCAGTAAACTCAGTGGGGAGATTGAGTATCAACTCATTGAGTTCATCACGGGTCATGTAACAGCCGTAAGAAGCCTTGGCGGCATCGAGCGGCACCTCGACATAAAACCGCGCCTGCGCCGGTTCGGGGAGAATTTGCAACACCCGACCTTCAGCATCGAGCAATCCCAGATAATCATCCTCGGATTGCAGCCGATCAAGCAGTTGCTCACGAATCTGGCGCGGGGTCATTTCAATCGCACTGGTCGAGGACACACACTCGCCAGAGCGGTTGATCAAATAATAAACGCGAAGGTGCATAACCATGACAAATATCGATTGAATCCAGAACAGCAATCCTATGGCAACTTATAAAAAATATCCACCTAATTTAACTTCACCCGGCGTTATTCTAACGCCCGTTGCGCCTCAACGAGGGGTGCATGCTCAGTGAACCCCGATCTTGGTGAGCAACCATTTGATAAACCTAATGAATCATCTTTACTACGGCGACAATCTCAACATTCTCCGCGAGCATCTTGCTGACAGCAGTGTCGATCTGATCTATCTTGATCCGCCATTTAACAGCAATGCCAGCTACAATCTGTTGTTTAAGACCCCCAAAGGTCAACAAAGCGATGCTCAGATTGAAGCCTTTTCGGACACCTGGCACTGGAGCAACCAAGCCGAGCTGGAATACAGCCAGATTCTCAATCAGCCCAATACGCTGGTCACGCTGATGATTAAGGCGTTTCGTGAATTTTTGGGCACCAATGACATGATGGCGTATTTGGTGATGATGGCGAATCGGCTGCTGGAATGGGTGCAACCTGCCGAGCGCGGGGTTCTTTAAGAGACGTTCGCTGACTTTGCCACCGATTTGCCATTCTCATAAGCGACCATCGCCAGGTAGTGTTAAAAAAACTGTTGTTTTCATATTAAATGATAGCGCAAAATTCGTAGCGATTAATAAATAACCCTATGACAATTTCGTGCATTTCTTTCAGTTTTGAAAAGCAAATAGTTTTTCTAG
>SKYD01000234.1 GCA_007128075.1 Thiorhodovibrio sp. | reverse complement strand
GCATCATCCCCTTCGAGCGAGCGGGCAAAGTCCCAGCCTTGGGCGATGTTGCGCGCCGCCAGCAGCATTCCGGCTAATACCAGCTCTTTGACGGCATTGGCATTGGCACCCGGGGCATTGAACACCGCAATGCCACGGGCGGTCATTGCCGACACCGGAATGTTGTTGACTCCGGCTCCGGCGCGACCAATCGCCTTGACGGTGTCTGGAATCGTTAGCTCGTGCATTTTTGCCGAGCGCACCAGGATCGCATCGGGATGCGCCAGCTCAGAGGCGATTTCATAGCGTTCACGCGGCAGCCGATTGAGTCCGGCGACTGAGATGTTGTTCAGGGTTTGAATTTTGAACATGCCTTAACCTCGGGTGCGCTCAAATTCCGCCATGAACTGAATCAAGGCATCGACACCTGCCTCGGGCATGGCGTTATAGATGCTGGCGCGCATCCCGCCAACTGAGCGATGCCCTTTGAGCGTAAGCAGCCCGGCGTGCTTGGCTTCGCTCAAAAATTGACTATCTAGCTCAGGATTTGCCAAGGTGAACGGGACATTCATCCACGAGCGCGATTGCGGTTCCACTGGATTGGCATAAAATGCCGAGCCATCAATCGCTGCGTAGAGCTTCGCCGCTTTGCGTTGATTGATGTCCGCCATTGCCTCCAGCCCACCGAGATCACGGAGCCATTCAAACACCAAACCCGCCAGATACCAAGCATAGGTCGGCGGGGTGTTGTACATCGACTCATTTTTGACATGGATTTGGTAGTCAAACATCGTCGGGGTGGCGGCAATGGTTTTGCCGATGAGATCCTCACGCACGATGACCAAGGTCAGCCCGGCAGGGCCGATATTTTTCTGCGCACCGGCATAGATCAGCCCAAAGCGCGAGACATCGAGCGGGCGTGACAGCAGCGTCGAGGACATATCCGCGACCAGTGGGATGTCGCCAGTGTCGGGGATATAGGGAAACTCAACCCCCTCAATGGTCTCATTCGGGGTGTAATGCACATAGGCGGCATCAGCACTGAGATTCAGCTCTTGCTGGCGCGGGGCGCGGTTAAAGCGCGTATCCTCGGTGTTCATGGCGACATTGACCGAACAAAAACGCCGCGCCTCGGCGACCGCTTTTTTTGACCAGCTTCCAGTCTGGATGTAATCGGCGCTGTCATGGTCGCGCAACAGATTCATCGGCACCATGGCAAACTGACTCGAAGCCCCGCCCTGTAAAAACAACACCTTGTACTGATCAGGAATGGCAAGCAGCGAGCGTAAATCCGCCTCAGCCTGGGTGGCGATACGCATAAACTCCGCCCCGCGATGGCTCATCTCAGCAACACACATGCCGCTGTCGTGCCAGTTTAATAGCTCATCTCGTGCTCGCGCTAGCACTGGCTCAGGCAGCATGGCAGGACCGGCGCTGAAGTTATAAGGTCGGGACATCAATCATCTCCAATCATAAAATTGACACATGAAGCCGCGTTTGCAGACGCGAGCTTGGCGGTCGCGGCATTATATAGCCATTCACTTTGTTTTCCAGACATTAACATCGTCGGGGCGGTTCGCGAACCGCCCCGACTGATGATCAACGAGCGGCTTCCAGCGCCGCGATGCGTTGTTCGAGCGGGGGATGGCTGGAAAAGAGTGCCAAAACGCCGTCTTTGAGCTTGCCAGAGATGCCAAATGCCGCCAGCTCACCAGCGGGAAGGCTGTCTGGTTCATGCACGCGCTGTAGGGCGCGCAAAGCAGCGATCATCTGTTGACGGCCGGCAAGTGTTGCCCCACCAGCGTCGGCGCGGTACTCACGATAGCGCGAGAACGCCATCACAATCGTGCTGGCGAGAATCGAAAGACAGATTTCGGCGATGATGGAGACCACAAAGTAGCCGATGCCGGGGCCATCTTCATTTTTGAAGATCACGCGGTCCACAGTGTGACCAATAATGCGTGCCAAAAACACCACAAATGTATTGACCACGCCTTGGATCAACGCCAGCGTGACCATATCGCCATTGGCGACATGGCTGACTTCATGGCCAAGCACCGCCTCGACTTCTTCCGCAGTCATGTGTTGCAACAGTCCGGTGCTGACTGCCACCAGCGCCGCATTGCGATTCCAACCGGTGGCAAAGGCATTTGGCGCCGGATGGTCAAAAATTCCCAACTCGGGCATCCCAATGCCTGCCTGTTGCGCCTGCCGCTGCACCACATCGACCAGCCAGCGTTCGGTGGCTGTGGTCGGGTTATCGATGAGCTGCACCCCCATCGACCGCTTCGCCATCCATTTGGACAAAAACAGCGAGATCAGCGAGCCAGAAAAACCGATGATCGCTGCCATCAGCAGCAACTCGGAATACACCAGCCCGCCACCTGGGGCAACACCGGTGCCAATGCCTAACAGACCAAACAGGATGCCAATCACGACAATCACTGCCAAGTTGGTGCCAAGATACAGCAAAATCCGCGTCATTGTGTAAAACTCCGATCTAGTTTAAAAAACGCTGGATGCTATATAATTTCTTTGCCCAAAAACTGCAAGCGACGGCTACCTTGTCGCCGCCGTTGAATACTTTTTGAGTTTACGATACAAGCCTGATGCGGGGTTAATTTTTGTTGAACAGTTGTTCTGGTGTTGCCGAGCGCAACCGCTGCCAGCGTTGCAGTTTTTCTGCTTCGCGGTTGAGTGCTTGCAGTGCGCCCAAGCATTCGCTGTCGCGGCCGCTTGCAGGAATGTGGGCAATCAGTGCTGGATTGGCGAGTCGCCTCATGCGATCTGCGGCAGGCTGGTGGCGCCAATACTCGACCAGTTGTGCGGTGGTCATCTCAGGGTTGTCGGCAATCACCGACAGCAAGTCGGCAAGCAGCGGGATATCGGGCTGATCGAGGGTGCGCCAGGTTGCGGGCTGATCAAGCAGTGCGGCTGCCAGCGGGGGCTGGCTTAACAACAGCGCGATGATGCGCTGGGGGGGGGTGAGATGGGTGTTGATGGGCTGCGGTGTGGGTGGACGCGGTTTGGTGGCGAAGGGCTCATCAAGCTCAAGGAGCTTGGCAAGCCGCTGATGTAAAAAGCGTTGATATTCAAGATCGGGGATTTGATCGATCAGTTTGCGGGCTTCTGCACTCAGGCGCGCCTGATGCTCGGTCGAGGTTGGCGGATAGCGGGCGGTTAATTGATCAAACAAAAAATCGGACAACAGTTGCGCCTGCTCGACGCGCTCGACAAAGGCCGCCCCGCCTTCGCTGCGCACCACCGAGTCGGGATCCTGTTTTTCAGGCAGCAATAAAAAGCGCAGCGGATGCTTAGAATCCGTCACCGGCAACGCGGTGCGCAGTGCCTTCCACGCCGCCTGCTGTCCAGCTTGATCGCCATCAAAACAAAAGACAATCTCGCCAGCCACCCGTTGCAATAGCTTAATGTGTTCGGCAGTGGTGGCTGTTCCCAGAGTGGCAACCGCATAGTGCACCCCAAATTGCGCTAAGGCGATCACATCCAGATAACCTTCAACCACGACAATGCGTTGCAAATAGCGGTTGTGGCGTTGCGCCTCAAACAGACCATAGAGTGCTTGCCCTTTGTGAAACACCGGCGTTTGTGGAGAGTTGAGATATTTTGGCTCGTCATTGCCAAGCACCCGCCCTCCAAAAGCCACCACCTGCCCTCGCCGATTGCGGATCGGGAACATGATCCGATCACGAAAGCGATCATAGGTGTGCTGATCGCGCTCCACCACCAAGCCGGCATCGATCAACAACTGACGCTGTTGCGGGCTATTGCCAAGCTGTTCAAGCAAAAAATTCCAGCCAGGCGGGGCATAGCCGATGCCAAACGCCAGCGCCATCTCACCTGTCAGCCCGCGTTGGCGCAAATAAGCCACTGCCTGTGGCTGGCGCACCTGCTGGTAATAGAGTGCAGCGGCCTGCTCAAGCACCTGATAGAGCGGGGCAAGATCGGGTGCAGGGGCGGCGGCCTGATGTGCCAGCGGTAGCTCAACGCCTGCCAACTGCGCGAGCTCTTCAATCGCCTCGGGGAAGCTCAGACGATCATATTCAATGAGAAAATCAATGGCGTTGCCGTGGGCATTGCAGCCAAAACAATGATAGGTTTGGCGCGTTGGCGAGACATGAAACGAGGCGGTTTTTTCGACATGAAAGGGGCAGAGTGCCTGATAATTGGCACCAACTGGACGCAGCTTGAGGCGTCGCCCGATCAATGCGACCAGATCGACGCGCTCAAGAATCCGTGATTTTAGCTCCGGGGTAATCCAACCAATCACTGATTGGCCCAGCCAGCAGTCTAGCCTGCGCTGAGGCGTTGTTTAACCTGAGCGCTGACTGCACCTAGATCAGCGCGCCCTTGCACCTGGGGTTTGATGCGTGCCATCACCTGCCCCATGTCCTTGATCGTGCTGGCGTTGGTTTGCGCAATTGCGGCATCAATCAACGCGGTAATCTCATCAGCACTGAGCGCGGCAGGCAGATAGGCTTGACAGATGTCGATCTCAAAACGCTCTTGGGCGGCTAAATCCTCACGCCCCGCCGCGCTATATTGCGCTATCGAATCGCGCCGCTGTTTGACCATCTTATCCAGCACTGCCAACACCGCGCTGTCATCGAGGGTGATCCGCTCATCGACCTCGCGCTGTTTGATCGCTGCATTGATTAGCCGGATGACATTGAGCCGCGGCTTGTCAGCGGCTTTCAATGCCGCTTTCATGTCCTCTTGTAATTGCTGCCTAAGCATGGCGAAGGGCGCAATTAAAAGGTGCGTTCCCAGCGCCGAGACTCGCGCATGAGCTTTTTGTGGTGACGCTTGACGGCGGCAGCCTTCTTGCGTTTACGCTCAGATGTGGGCTTTTCATAAAACTCGCGGCGGCGCACCTCAGCGAGCACCCCAGCTTTTTCACAAGAACGCTTGAACCGACGCAGAGCCACCTCAAACGGCTCATTTTCTTTAACGCGAACACTTGGCATGCAATCTTCCTATTTAATTTAGATCAATGGGTGAATCAATTCCAGACAGCGCATTAGTATAGCCTTTGGCATTGGCAAGAGGCAACATTTAACGAAATTATCGGATAATTAAGCAGCTAAAAATCGAGGTTGGCGCGTGGATTAAAGTCGGTGAACAAATCGGCCAGCTTTTGCCAAGCCGCGCGCTGGCGGGCATGTTTGGTGGTTGGGTTGACGATCTCTAGATGGACGAGCGTATCCCCTGGCGGTTTGCCGGGCAGTCCGCGCCCTTTGAGCCGCAGCCGCTGACCATTTTGTGATTGCGGCGGGATCTGTAGCTTGACCGATCCGCCCAGTGTCGGAACCGAGAGCGTGGCACCAAGAGCGGCCTCCCAGGGTGCGAGCCGCAGAGTGAGATGAATATTTTTGCCCTCAGCGCGGTAGAGTGGATGCGGCGCCAGCTCGATCTCTAAAAACACATCGCTTTTATCCTCGCCCTGCTTGGCCAGCCGAATCTGCTGACCATGCACTACGCCAGGTGGAATATGCACCTTGAGCGTGCGCGGTGCAGCACTGCTATTGGCAGGCGGCTCAAGCTGAATTTGTCGCACCAGCCCTTGGTGGGCATCTTCCAGCGTGATCTGAACGCGCTGCTGCGGTGATACAGCAGATTGATTCATCTTCGGTTTTTTGGTCGGCGGTGGCTCGCGCCGACGACGAAAACCACGACCAAACAGGCCAGAAAAAAAATCACTAAACTGGTCAATGTCGTCTGAAGAAAGATCAAAATCGGCCTTGCTGTGCTTGGCTCCGCCAGTCGAGGCGCGGTTGGTTTTGGTGGTGCGCCACCCAGCGCCTAGCGCGTCATAGTCTTTGCGTTTTTTGGCATCGCCTAAGACCTCATAGGCCTCATTGATTGCTTTAAACTGATGTTCGGCATTGGGTTCGGTGCTCACATCGGGATGGTAACGCCGCGCTAGGGTGCGGTATGCTCGTTTAATTTGGTCAGCGGACGCATTGCGAGACACACCGAGAATCCGATAATAATCTTTTTGTTCCATAAAGCCCTAAAAAATTGAACGCGCCAGGCGATCAACAAGTCGAAAAAAACGCTCAATTGAGCCACTGGCGAACAGCGACCAATTGAGCGCGGGCATCAAAAATCCAGCACGCTAGTTGTCGGCACTGGCATCTTTCATCTTGACGACATCTTCATTCAGCACCACATCGGCCTGTTCACGCAGTTGCCCTAAGCGTTCGACAACTTTTTGGCGACGCAAGGAGACCTCAAGCTGCATTCTCGCCTCGTCAAAGCTTGGTGGCTCGGCGATGCGGGTTTCTTCTAACTGGATGATATGCCAGCCAAATTGTGTTTGTACCGGCTCTTTGGTGAAGGTGCCAGGCTTCATTTGTGCCACTGCATCGGCAAAGGGCTTGACCATCTGCCGTGCATCAAACCAGCCGAGATCGCCGCCTTTGTCCTTGGTCGGGCCGAGTGAATGCTCTCTGGCCAGTGCCTCGAAGTTTTTGCCTTTGCGGTCGATCTTTTTAATCAACGCCCGTGCCTTGTCCTCGTCATCTAACAGAATATGACGGGCTTTGTATTCGGTGCGTTTTGCCTGTTCGACAAAGTTGGCATAGGCGGCTTGCAGCTCGTCATCGCTGGGGTTGGATTCCTCAGCAATGGTTTGTAACGCTGCGGTAGACAGAATCGCCAGGCGTTGCAGCTCCAGCGCTGCCTGAACCTCGCGCATGGTGCCAAGATTGCGCGCCTCGGCATCCTGTGCTGCCACGATCATGTTCAAAAAATCATTGAACGCGATCTCTTGCAGTTGCGGCGTGTTTTGGTCGTTGCCTTGTTGCTGCATCCGCTCAACAAAAAAGACCCGAAAAATATCAAACGGGTATTCAACTCCGTTGACGGTGGCAATGATGGTGCTAGGATCATCGGCTGGCTCGGTTGCCAGCGCACTGCTGCTCACCACAGCGGCACAAAGGCCAGCAGCGAGCAAGTGAAGCCATGAAGGGAAACGATTTAATCTCATATTGTTCAATCTCTGTGTTATCAAGGGTTAGGGTTCAAAATTAGGCAACAAGACAAGGAAAGGTTTAACTGCCACCGATTTGTACACTTCGGTGCTTAGACAAGGCTGCGGTGGTCTGTCAAGCCAAGCCAGCGTTGGATCAGCGCGGCTGCCGCCTGAGGATGCTCGCGCAGCAGTGTACCAGCATGCTGGCGAGTGTGCGCCACCAGGTCTTGATCACGCATTGGGTCAGCCAACCGCAATTGCAACGCGCCGGCCTGACGGGTGCCCAACACCTCGCCAGCACCTCGTAGCCGCAAATCGGCATCGGCGATTGTAAAGCCGCTGTGCTCGGCACGCAAAATGCGCAATCGCTCCGCTGCTGTCGCGCTTAATGGGGGATGATACAGCAAAACGCAATAACTTTTCTCAGCACCGCGTCCTACCCTGCCGCGCAATTGATGCAGTTGTGCCAGCCCCAGCCGTTCGGGATTTTCGATAATCATCAGGCTGGCATTGGGGACATCAACCCCAACTTCGATCACCGTGGTTGCCACCAATAATTCACAGTCACCAGCGGCAAAGCTGGCCATCAATGCCTCACGCTGTGCTGGTTTGATGCGGCCATGAATCAGGGCAATGTGAAGCTCGGGCAGATAGGCGGCTAACTCGGCGGCAGTTGCCTCAGCAGCCTGACATTGCAAGGTCTCAGATTCATCAATCAGGGTACACACCCAATAGGCTTGGCGACCGCTAGCACAGGCGGTGCGCACCCGCTCGATGACCTCGGCGCGGCGGATATCGGGCAGAGCAACCGTGGTCACAGGCTGGCGACCTGGTGGCAGAGTGTCGATCACTGACAGATCGAGATCAGCATAGGCGACCATGGCCAGCGAGCGCGGGATTGGGGTCGCGGTCATAATCAACAGATGCGCGGTTTCCACGCCATGATCGCGCTTGGCACGCAGCCGCTGGCGTTGATGCACCCCAAAGCGATGCTGTTCATCAATAATCACCAGCCCCAGGGTTGCAAACTCAACCTCTTCTTGAAACAGCGCGTGGGTACCAACCACCACCGCTGCCGCGCCACTGGCAATGCACTCTAAAATTCGTGCCCGTTCGCGGCCCTTATGCCGTCCACAAAGCCACGCCAGTTCAACATTGAGAGGATTCAGCCACTGCGCCAGATGGCGCCGATGCTGTTCTGCTAACAGCTCGGTGGGCGCCATCAGCGCGACCTGATAGCCCGATTCCACGGCCTGCAACGCCGCCAGTGCAGCGACGATGGTTTTGCCACTGCCGACATCGCCTTGCAGCAGCCGCATCATCGGGCGCGGCTGGGCTAAATCTTCGGCAATCTCGACAAGCACCTGCTGTTGTGCAGCGGTCAAGGTAAAAGGCAAGGCAGCGTGCAGAGCGTTGACCAGCGAGCCATCGCCAACCAGCGGCGGTGCCTTGGCTTGACGGCGTTCGTGGCGCAATTGACGCAATGCCAACTGATGCGCGAACAGCTCTTCACCCGCCAGCCGCCGACACACCGGATGCTGGCGGCTGCGCAGCGATTCAAGATCAGTGCCCGCCGGTGGGCGATGCAGCCAGCGCAGCGCGGCATTGCTGCCCAGCGCGGGCAGTGTTGACGGCAGATAGGCTTTCAGCCAGTCGGAGTCAGGTTGTTGTGCCAGTTGTTCGAGCACCTGATCGGTCAAGGCGCGCCACATCGCCTGAGTTAGCCCTTCGGCGGTGGGATAAATCGGCGTTAGATGCGCGGTTTCAGGCGGCGGCAATGGCGCGGGATTGAGTTCATACTCCGGATGGATCATCTCCAGCGCACCAAAGCCAAAGCGCACCTCGCCATAGGCACGGATCTGGGTGGCGGGTTTCATGCGCTGGGCTTGCGCTGGTGAAAAATGAAAAAACAACAGCAGCAGTTGCACCTGAGTGCCATCCGCCACCAGCACCCGCAGAATTCGCCGCCGCCCATGATGAATCTCGGCATCGGCAATCTGCCCCTCAATCAATGCCTCGGTGCCGGGGCGAAGCTGGGCAAGCGGCGTGATCTGGGTGCGATCCTGATAACGCAGCGGCAGATACAGCAACAAATCACGAAAAGTGCGCACGCCCAGCCGCGCCAGCCGTTCACTCAGCCGCTGGCCGACCCCGTGCAGATCGGCGACCAGATGTTGCTCAAATGTCGCCATTGTGTTGCTAATTGTGTGCCAAATTAGCGGCTCGCCCGAATTGCTTGCGCCAGTTGGTGAACCGCCATGGCGTAATGTGAGCTGTGGTTGTAGCGGGTGATGACATAAAAATTCTCAAATCCGAGCCAATACTCATAGCCGGTGCCGATATCGAGCCGAATCAGCCGCATTCTTTGCGGTAACGGGTCAGGATGTGTCCAGCTTAATCCCAGAGCGCGCAGTTGGGCGGGGGTGTAGTCGCTATTAAAGCCGGTATCGACTGACATCGCCAGCGGCTGGGCGGCGCTGGCGCGGATAATCACCGGCTGGCCAGGCTGCCAGCCAAAGGTGGCAAAATAGTTGGCAACGCTGCCAATGGCATCCGTGACATTCCACAGATCGCGCTGGCCATCGCCGTCAAAATCGACGGCATAATTGCGAAAACTCGACGGCATGAACTGCCCTAGCCCCATCGCGCCAGCATAGGAGCCGAGCGGCACCATTGGATTAAAGCCTTCTTCACGGGCCATGAGCAGATAGTTTTCTAGCTCGCTGGTGAAAAATTCAGCACGGCGCGGATAATCAAACGCTAGGGTGGCGAGCGCGTCAATCACCCGATGTGAACCAAGATAGCCGCCCCAGCGGGTCTCGACACCTAAAATTGCCACAATGTACTCGGCAGGCACGCCATAGCGTTGTTCAGCGCGGTTGAGTGCCGCTGCATTCTCACGCCAAAATTCAGCCCCTCGGCTAATATTGGCGGGGGTGACAAATTTTGCACGATAGCGTGTCCAAGCACCTGTTGGGCGTTCTTCAGGGCGCGGCGCGGCGCGATCCATCAGCGCGACAATCCGTGGCTGATGGCGGGCTTGCGAGAGAATCGCGGCGACCTCGGGCGCGGCCATGCCATGCTGGGCTTGCATGTGTTGCAGAAACGCCAACGCTTCGGGGTGATTGGCAAAATCACCGCTGATGTTTGCACTCGATGCTGGCGCGGGAGTGACCGCATCATCAATCACAGTTTGTGCCTGGCAGGACAGCAACGGTGCGGCAAGAATCATCATAAAAACAGTACGCAACAAATCCATAAATTATGTTCTCGGTAAAGCTGAAGATTTAGCGGTGATTTAACACCAAAATTGCATCCATTTCCACTGCAACCCCACGGGGCAGTGCTGCAACCCCAATCGCGGCGCGCGCTGGATAAGGCAAGGTGAAATAGTCTTCCATGATGCGATTGACCAGCGCGAAATGCCCAAGATCGGTAAGAAAAATATTCAATTTGACAATATCGTCAAGCCCACCACCAGCAGCCTGAGCAACAGCGCGAAGATTCTCAAAGACACGACGAATCTGTGGTTCAATCTCGGTCTCTGGCTCCATAGTCACCGGATCGAGCGGAATTTGGCCAGACAAATACACCGTATCACCAACAGCAACCGCCTGCGAATAGGTGCCAATCGCCTGGGGCGCCTGATCAGTATTAATAATGCGTTTACTCATAGTAAATCCTTGATTTTCAAGAAAATAAAAAGCCCGGACTCGAAATCATTTCAAGCCCGGGCCGCTGATGCTGGTTGGAAAGGATGAACGACCGTAAGCTAGGGATGGCATCGGTCGTTCACAAAGCGCGCGCTCAACAAGTATCAACAATACGATCATAATAGCGGGCGCGATAGAGCAGCCGTGGGGTTGCACCATCGGTAAAGCCGCTGCGGGTGTGCAACACATTGTTGCTTAACAAACCCCAGCCCGATTCCAGCCGCACGCTGAATTGATAGGGCGCAGGGTCAGCGAGAATCGCCCGGAGCGCGGCTAACGCCTCGGCGGTTGCCGCATCATCGCGCCAGTGAATGTTGCGGGCGCGATGGGTATAACGCATGTGTAGTCGCTGATCGGCACTGACATGAAACACCGGCCCGGGGCGATCCGGACGGACACTGCCATCGGGGGCTTGATGTCCGGGGATGGTCATGCAATCAGGCTGCATCAGGGTGTGAATCCACTGTGGATTTTGCTCACGCAAGCG
>SKYD01000137.1 GCA_007128075.1 Thiorhodovibrio sp. | reverse complement strand
TTCCGATCTTTTGAATGCAACATTTCCAAGCGTTGATGAAGTGCGCGGCGGTTTGATCGTGGTTCGCTACACCCCCTAGCGTTGCCTCATGAGAAAACTTCTTCAAGATCGCTTGAATTTTACACAGAAAATCAGATCGAACATCTTCAACTGGCGAGGTCAATTTACGCCTCATCATGCACGAATTGTCAATCTGTTTTGCACTGCTTGATCAGGTGCAAACGCTTGCTGCACAACAGCAGGCCATCGCGGTGGAGCGCATTGTCGTTCGCATCGGTCCGTTGTCTGGGGTGGAGACGCATCTACTCACACAAGCCTGGCCATTAGCGGCGACTGGAACGCTTGCCCAGACCGCAGAGCTGGTGTTTGAATCTACCCCGCTGCGGGTGCGTTGTACGCGCTGTAACGCGCTTAGCGATGCCCTGCCTAATCGGTTACTCTGTGCAGTCTGCGGTGACTATCACACCCAGATTGAAAGCGGCAATGAGCTGTTGCTAGCACAGATTGAACTGCGCCTGCCTGATTAACCTGATATTATTGAGGAGAAACTAAATGTGTGACACTTGTGGCTGCGCTGAACACGATCACCACTCAAATACAACCGTCGAGGTGTTGACGCATCTGCTCGATGATAACAACCAACAAGCAGCGCATAATCGCCACCATTTTGATCAGCACGGGGTGTTGGCGATCAATCTAATGTCCTCGCCAGGAGCGGGCAAAACCCAATTGCTGGAGGCGACGATTGATGCTCTCGGTGCCGAATATCGCATCGCGGTGATCGAGGGTGATCTCGAAACTGAGAATGATGCTGAGCGGATTCGTGCCAAAGGGGTTCCAGCGGTGCAGATTACCACGGGCGGTGCTTGCCATCTGGATGCGCGAATGGTGCATGATGCGTTGCACGATTTGAATCTCGATACAATCGATCTGTTGTTTATTGAGAATGTTGGCAATCTGGTCTGTCCAGCAAGTTTTGATCTCGGTCAGCATCGTAATGTCACCTTGCTCTCAGTGCCTGAGGGCGATGACAAGCCAGCAAAATATCCGGTGATTTTTCGCACCGCAGACCTAGTGTTGTTGACAAAAACCGATTTGTTACCACTGCTCGATGAATTTTCACCCGCTCGCGCCGAGCGTTATCTGCGCAATCTTGCCAGCCAGGCACCGCTGATTCCGCTTGCAACCCGAGGGGCTAAGGCGGATTTGTCTGGCTGGCTTCACTGGCTTTGCGCTGAGGTCACTGACCAACGCGCCCAGAAACATGCACACTAAAACAATAATTGACTGATACCATCACCACCACTGAAAGGAGACAATCATGCACCAAATTGCAGGAAACACTCTGATCCTATCTGCCTTGCTGACCACCACCACAGCCTCGGCCTGGGATTTCGGGGATATGATGAACCCGGGACGCTGGTTTGATCGCAGTTATTATCGCGGAGACGATGATTATCATCGCTATGTCCCCTTTGGTTATCCGGGCATTGCGCCCTACTATGGAATACCGCCCTATGCTCCGCCGCCGTATATGGTCGCGCCAGCACCGGCTGCCAGCGATCATAGCGAGCTGATCAAAGCCAAAGAGCGCGAAATTGAGGCACTCAAACAACGACTGGATCAGCTTGAGGCGGCAGCACAAGCCAACAGGCAACAATCTGAGCATAGCCAAGATCAGCCACCGCCCACCCTGCATTTTCGTCCGCTTGATCAAGATTAAACACTAGAAAACCCACTGAGCTATCTCGTTTTGGTGGGTTTTTAACAATTTATGAACACAATAACGCCGCAACGGATGTCCAATGGTGAGCTAATTCTACAACGAATTGCCCACGCTTTGCTGTGGCTGTTGTCGCGCTTGCCGCTGTCTTGGGTGCATGGGCTGGGGACAATCTGCGGTGTGTGGATGAGCTGGCTGCCCAATCGACAGCGGCGCAACGCTTTGCTCAACCTGGCGGTGTGTTTTCCCGAAATGCCGTTTGAGCAATTGCGTGATTTGCGCAACCGCAGTCTGCGTGAATTTGGTAAAACCTATCTTGAAATTGCCCATCTATGGCAGCGACCAGTTGCTGATGTGCTCAATTTGGTATCTGAAACCCAAGGAATTGAGGCACTTCGACCCCGTGAGGGACGCGGCCTGATTGTGTTATCGCCGCATCTGGGGGCTTGGGAACTGGCGGGGTTATATTTGGCAGCACAGGGGCCAACGGTGATTTTTTATAAGCCGCAAAAACAACTCGATGCACTGATTTTAGCCGCTCGTAAACGCAGTGGTGCAACCTTGGCACCAATCACTACCCACGGAATTCGGCGGTTGATTCAGGCACTCAAACGCGGCGAACAGGTAGGGATTTTGCCAGACCAAGCCCCTCGCGCTGACAAAGGCGCGGCCTTTGCCCCCTTGTTTGGGGTTCCCGCATACACCATGCTGCTAGTTAATCGGCTGGCGCAAACCACAGGCGCTGATGTGGTATTTTTATTTGCCGAGCGGCTTACTGCATCTACCGGTTATCGCATGCACTGTGTGCGCGCCCCATCTGATGTGGCAGCGGCGGATCCAATTGTGGCGGCAACTGCACTCAATCAGGGCATTGAACACTGTGTGCGCCGTTGCCCTGAACAATATCTGTGGACTTATCGCCGCTTTCGTGAGCGTCCTGCTGGCATCCCCAAACTCTATCAAGGCGCACTTGATGATGCAGCAGCTTGGGAGCAGGCGCAGCAATTTCGCGCCGCGATTCACTTTTGATCGTCGCCCGCAGCTCAGGCGCGGGCAACTGGCAGTGAAAACAACGGGAAATGTGCGATTCTGGGGCGGACAAAGGCGTATTGTCTCGGTTCGTAACTGTTGCGAAATATCTGTTCTTTTCTGCATAAACCTTATCCAATCTTGAGGTTGGTGCGGGCCTTTCACCCGCTTGGCCTTTCGGCATCTCCCCGGAAGGGGTTAGGTTT
>SKYD01000162.1 GCA_007128075.1 Thiorhodovibrio sp. | reverse complement strand
GGCGTGGTGTTGGTCGATTATGACAAATGTATCGGCTGCAAATACTGCTCCTGGGCGTGCCCTTATGGGATGCGCGAGATCGATGTGCAGCAAAAGGTGATGAAAAAATGCACGCTGTGCATTGATCGGGTCACTGATCAGACGCTCAGTGAGCGCGAACGCAAGCCCGCCTGTGTGCTGGCTTGTCCAGCCAGTGCGCGGCTGTTTGGGGATGTCCACGATCCCGAATCCGAGGTCTCGGTGGCAATTCGTGAGCGCGGCGGCTATCCGCTGATGCCCGAATGGGGCACCAAGCCCGCCAATCATTATCTGCCGCGACACAAAACGCGGATTCATATCACTGAGGATGACCTCAAACGCGCTGACAATCCGTTGCGCAAAGAAGACATCACGGTTTACCGTGGTGAGGAAACCCTCGACGACGTCACCTGGTAACGCCATTATGCATCCTGCTTTTTCGGTTATTTTGCTTACCACCCTGCTCGGTGCTGGTCAGGGGCTGTTTTTAGCACTGGTCACCGGTCAGGTGTATGCCAGCGTCAAGCTGGTCGCCGCTCAAGACCCATCGTTTTACAGTGGCGGCAGTTTATTGGTTCTGCTGCTGTTGGGTGCTGGGCTGGCGGCCTCGTTTTTCCATCTTGGTCGTCCCGAGCGCGCCTGGCGGGCGGCCTCGAAATGGCGTACTTCGTGGCTGTCGCGTGAGGTGATTGTGTTGCCGGTGCTCATGGGGCTGGTGGCTTGTTATGGGGCGCTGCATTGGCTGGGCTGGACGCAGCCATTGTTTGAGATCGGCGAGTTTCACATCCCGGTCGATGCCACCTTGCTCATCGGCGCGTTGGGCAGTCTTGCCGCTTTTGTGCTGTTTTTGTCCACAGCAATGATCTATGCCAGCGTCAAATTCTTGGAGGAATGGGCCTCGCCGCTGACGGTGGCAAATTTCACCTTTTTAGGGCTTGCCTCGGGCTTTATGTTGACGGCGGCGTATTCAGCGTGGCTGGGCAATCATCTCGTCGGCTTTTATGGCACCTGGGCGTTTATTTTTACCCTGATCGCGCTGGGCTCGCGGGTGGCGTTGCTGTGGCGCAATGCCCATCTCAAACACAAAAGCAATCTGCAAACCGCGATTGGGATTCGTCACCGCACCATGGCGCAAATCAGCCAAGGCTTCACCGGCGGCTCGTTTAATACCCGCGAATTTTTTCACCATGCTGATCCGGCGCGTTTGGTGCT
The DNA here is from genome assembly GCA_007128075.1 of Thiorhodovibrio sp. Taxonomy (GTDB): domain Bacteria; phylum Pseudomonadota; class Gammaproteobacteria; order Chromatiales; family Chromatiaceae; genus Thiorhodovibrio_B. Next base: position 10,143 of record SKYD01000162.1, on the reverse strand, counting down.
GATTCGCAATGGCTTTCTGGTGCTGGTGTTTCCGCTGCCGGTGTTGCTGATTGGGCTGGCATATATCACGCAATCGGCGACCTTGCCGATGCTGGCGGTGGTGGTGCAATCTGTGGGTTTGGTCGCCGAACGCTGGTACTTTTTCGCCGAGGCGCGGCATCCGCAAAACCTTTATTATCAATCCGTGGCTTAAATCAACAATGAAAATCTGCATTGTGTCCGATAGCCATGATCGCGGCCCGATGCTGGCGACAGCCATTGCCGCGGCCAAGGCACTGGGAGCCGAAACCGTGCTGCATTGCGGTGATCTGATTGGTGCCAACACCCTGCTCGCCTCGCTCAAACTCGGGCTGCCGATTCATGCCGTGCACGGCAACAATCTCGGTGATCCGGTGTCGATTGCACGGCTGGCGTGCCATTCCGAAGGACTGCTGCACTACCACGGCAATGATGCGACCCTAACCCTTGGTGGTCGTTTGATTTTTATCACCCATTATCCGCATATCGGCCATGCCTTTGCCCGCGCTGGCGACCACGATCTGGTGTGTTGTGGGCATAGCCACGAGCCAGAGATCCGCTGTTTGGAAAATTACAAAGGCGGACAAAGCTGGCTGGTCAACCCTGGCACCGTCGCCGGACTTGGCGCACCTGCCGCGACCTGGATATTGGGAGACTTGACCACGATGCGATTTGAGCTACAACAATTGGAGACATCACGGTGATCATTCCCCATCTCAATGTCAGCCTGATTCAAGCCCATGCCAACCAACAGTCGTTTGAACGCGGCAAGGACTATTATCAAGATGGTGCAGTCAGCAGAATCGTCAAACGCGGGGATGTTGTCTACGCTGATGTGGCAGGCAGCGAGATGGAAGATTACCAAATCGGCATTGAACTGAATCCACAAGGGATTCGCTCCGCTGACTGCTCTTGCCCCTATAGCTATGACGGCTGGTGCAAACACATTGTTGCGACTTTATTGACCTGTTTGTATCAGCCAGAGTGCGTCACCACTGCACCTTCATTGCAAAAGCTGCTTGCCAAGCTTACCTTGGAGCACATGCAGGCTCTGGTGCAGTATTTGGTTTTGCAAGACCCGCATTTGCTAGATGCTGTTGATCATTATGTGAGCAAACAGGGTTTGAAAAAGACCCGCTCCAAGAAGCATCCAGCGTTTGATCCAAAGCCGGTGCATCGCCAAATAAAAAATATTGTGTATGAAGCAATTCGCGATTCCCATAATGGCGAGGAAGAAGATGATCTTTCTGCGTCAATCTATGCGCTGCTCGAGCAGGTATTGGATCTTCTCGATGATCAGCAAATCGACAAAGCGATACTGACGCTACAGGCCATCATTGAAGGCTGTATTGCGCATTGGGATAAAATTGAGGAAATGGTCGGGTTAGCGCCCCTTGATTATGGGCTTGATTTCGATGAGGCGTGGGCCGAGGTGCTATTGAGTGCCGAGTTGACTGCTGAGGATGTCACGCACTGGCGCAATCAATTAAAAATCTGGGAGTCATTTAACGGTGAGTTTAAGCTGGCATTGGCTGCGCTAAGCCAAGGCTGGCATGATCCTCAGATAAATAGCATTTTGCGTGGTGAACATGTGGAGTGGGATATGCTCAAAACACTCGCCCCAGATATGCCCACCAAGCTCCATAAATTTCGCCTTAATGTGCTTTTTCGTCAACAAAGATATGATGAAGCCTTGCATTTTGCCAAGGCCAGCGGACAGACAACAGAGTATCTCATCCTTCTGATTCACTTAGGTCGTTATGATGAGGTGACGGCGGTGGCGCGTCAACGCCCCTTGTGTTCGACAGACGCGGAGTCGCTGGCAAAATCACTGGAGTCGCAAAATCAGCATGAACCCGCTCTGGAGATCGCCATGCGAAGTCTAGAGCGACCATTGGCGGCTGGCTATCAATCACACGAATTTGCGCACTGGGCGTATCAATATGCCATACGCTTACAAAAACACGATATTGCACTGAAAGCCTTGGTCATTGCGTTTGAGAGCAAGCCTTCGCTTGATGACTATCAAACCATCCAAGCGCTGGCTGGCCAAGAATGGGAGCATCTGCGTCCGCGACTGCTCAAGTGTTTACACGATGTCAAAACTTGGGGGATTGCCGATGCCCAAGTGGATATTTTTTTACATGAAGGCTTGACTGAGGATGCAATGGCTGTCGTGAGCAGTCAGCCGAGCTGGAGCTATAGCTATGGCGATGGCGATCATCGGTTAATGCTGCAGGTCATGGACAGTGTGATCTCAACGCATAGCGCGTGGGTGATCGATCAAGCACGCCCCAAAGCCGAATCAATCATGGATGCGGGCAAAGCAAAATATTACGAGGATGCCGTCAAATTACTCCAACGCATCAAGGCTGCATATCAAGCGCTTGATCAAGACGCAACCTGGCAGAGTTATTATCAACAACTGCGTGATACCCACGCTCGCAAATACAAGCTCATTGGTTTGATGCAAAAGCATTTGGTGTGAGCATGTCTTTGATAATAAAGTCTAGCTCCTTGGATTTGGTAAATTATGTCATTTTTTCGTGTCATTTTGTTGGTTTGCAGTGGGCTGTTATGGACTGCCGTTGATGCAGAAATGGCGCAGCCAACACCCTCTGCTGAGGCACGCGCCCATGAGTTTATGCGCCAACAGCCGCCAGATTGGGCGGGGGCGCACCAAGCGTTTTTGACCGCCGCCGAAGCGGGCTCGCCGACTGCGATGAGCTATCTGGGGTGGATTTATGAACAGGGGCACGGTGTTCCAGCCGATGGTGAACGGGCAGCGCACTGGTATGCACAGGCAGCCCGGGCGGGTGCGCTGGATTACGCGCTCAAACTTGGCTGGATGTATCTCGGCGGCAAGGGGGTGGCGGCTGATCGCCAACAGTCCGAATATTGGTTTGAGTATGCCATTGCGGCCAATTATACACCAGCACGCATTGCGCTGGCATCGGTGTTGCTTGCTGATGCGCTTGGTGGCAAGGCAACTGCGCGGGTGTTTGAGGCGCGTGATTTACTCACCACAGCATTAGAACAAGACAACCCACTGGCGGCATTTTTTTTAGCGCGGCTCTATCTGGAAGGCATTGGCGATCAGCCACGCGATGATCAACGCGGCGCACATTATGCTAAGATTTCTGCTGAACATGGCAATGCTCAGATGCAAGGCTGGCTGGCGGTGCTCTATTTTTCTGGACGCGGAGTGAAGAAGGATTTAATCACTGCGGCGATGTGGGCGGAGCTGGCAGCAGCCAATGGTGATCGCTTTGGCGAGCAAGTGCGCCGAGCATTGCAATCGCGCCTGACACCTGAGCAGCTTGAGACTGCGCAGCACCGCGCTCAGGCGTGGACAGCAGCGCATTGATCGTGATGTGATGCCTGCTCAGTGCCAATCCGACCAGCGGTGAAGCCGGGCGACGGGCTCAGTTCCTCGGCCCGCCTCGTCGCCTTCGACGATGCCATTGCCACGACTATTCAGTTGCTCTACTATCCGCCGTATCATAGCAAGAAAAACAATCTGTTTTTCTAAAGTTGAAAAATGCATGACATTGTTATTGGTCTTTTATCAATCGGTATGAGTTTGGGGTAATCATTCAGTAGGCGGAATATACAGATATATAACACGACCCGGCGATTCTACAGATGTCGATACAGTGTTTCTGGCTTGACAAAAGCAAATTCATAGCGGGCAAAAGTGACGATATCCCGGTCCTGCAAGCGATGCGGCTGGCTTTTAATTCGCTGATCATTGACGAAAGTGCCATTGGTGGAGCCACAATCAGTGACCAAATACTGACCTAATTTAATTTTAATGAGCGCGTGGTGTTTGGAAATTGCAAAATCAGCCATAATCAAATCATTATCCGCCCCGCGTCCGACAGTAAAACTCTCGACCATCGACCCGCCATCCTTGACCAGCGGATAAATCGCACGATGCAGCGTGTGTCCGCTGTCATCCTCATCGTCCTCATCAAGTGCGTCTTCTGGAGAATCATAGGACAGCATAAAAGTTTCGTCCTCTTCATGGTCATCAAGTCGTTGCGCTAAGTTCACGCCGGACACTGAAGAGCCAACCAACACCGGACAAAAACGCAAAAAAGCACTGAATTCTTGTACTGTCGAGGATTGCTTGCGTTTGACCAATAATGACAAAGCAACACGCCCCGAAACTCGCAAATGTTTTTCAATCGTTGACATGGCTCAATATCCAATAACATAGCCCTGAAGGACTCAGGCTGGTTGAGCATTCCAGGGTGTTACGCCTGAAACATGATGAACGACCTTAAGCCAAGGATGGCGTCGGTCGTTCATCAAGGCGTGTACTCAATGGTCTAGCGACCGAGGGAGTGATTGATAGGTTTAGAGCAGGCTCGGCAATTCTTTTGCCGCGTCCTGCATCTCATCGAGCCGCTCGTCGGATTCTTTGTTTTGATCCTGCTGGCTGTGTACAAATGCCGAGGCGCGCTCGTAGTAGTCCATGATTTTTTGCACAAACGACAACTGCGAAAATAGCACCGTGACCTCAACTGAATTTTTGGCGCGCGGGTAATCACCGGAGCGAATCACCGCATGTGATGCCAGCTCGCGCAGATAATCACCCAGCCCTTTGGCGATGCCCATATTCATATCCTGTGCTGGCGCAGACACCAAAAATAGAGCCTTTCCTGAATCAGCGGGCTTGCAGGAAATTGACAGATCGCTTAATGCTGCATCCATCGCCTGCATAGCGCGCAAGGTTTTGGTGCTCTTGTCGCGGAAATTGGCGCGCGGGCGTAGCCAAGATGGCAAAAATGTACGACGAATAGCAGCAGTTCCAGTGCCAATCGCGCTCCAGCCGTTAATCGATTGGATAATATCGCCGGCATCGAGCGTTTTGGCACCAACATGTTGATATTCGGTGACTTCACCAGCGCACAGCATGTCATACCACGGGGTGACAATTTGGCGATTAATGTTGGTTAAATTCGCCGCCATGCTGGCATCTTTGCGCAGATAGCGCTGATTATCGGAAAGAAAAACTCCGTCAGCAATTGAGCTGATCGATTTTAGACAAACCGCAGTGTTGTAGGTGCTGCGCATTTCGGTCGATTCTTCGTGTTGGAATGGCAACACGATCATCGCATAAACGGGTTTGCCGATATAGCGTTCTTTAATCATCTGCGCGATGACTGAGATCGCCCCTGATCCCGTGCCACCAGCGGCTCCCGCAATCAGCAAAAAGGCATGGGTTTGGTAAAACAGCGGGGCTGATTTAATCGCATCAATCACCTTGTCGCCATCATCACGAGCCAGATCAGCGCCGACCTCATTGACCTTGCCAACGCCATGCCCCCAGGTTTTGCGGCCGCCAATTAAAATCCGATGCAGATAATCTTCGCTAATATAATTCAGCCCGGTTAAATCGGTTTGATCGGTATTGACCGCAAAAGCGCCAGTACAAATCGTTGTATTGCGCTCTCTTTCTGCCTGAAGATTTAATCGTGCAAATTCATCGGCAATGCGCGAGCCGCATTGACCTAATCCAATCACCATTAATTTCATAATAAAGACCTCGTTGTTGATAAAAATGAAGGCGTGTAGACCCCCAAGCGGGGGCGCAAGTTCCTGCGCTCAAGCCAGCCGCACTCGGGGGTCAACAAGCGTGTAAGACAAATCGGTCAGCAGCAGACCGATGATATACAGCACCGATCCCAAAAACACCATCGCACGCACAATCGCAAAATCCTGATTGTTAATCGCATCAATGGTGTAACTGCCCAAACCTGGAATCCCGAAAAATGATTCGGTAATCAGTGAGCCCATAAACAGCAACGGCAATACCGCAACCACGCCCGTTAAAATCGGGATCAAGGCGTTGCCGAGGACATGGCGAAACAGCACCGTGCGCTCGCGCAGCCCTTTGGCACGCGCAGTGCGCACATAATCACGATAAATCTCTTCTAAAAAGAAGGTGCGATAGAGTCGCGTGCCGCTGCCAATACCTGAGATCACGCTCACGATGACTGGCAAGATAAGAAATTTTAGCGCATTAAGCCCCGTATCATACCCGGAGATCGGCACCAGATGCAGCAGTTTGCCGATGAGAAATTGGCCACCGATGATGTAAAACAGCCCCGAAATTGACATCATCGCCACCAGCAACACCACACTGCCGGTATCAATATAGGTGCCGCGAAAAAATACGATCAGTAGAGAATAGCTGATATTGATTGCCAGCCCGACGAGCAGCACTGGAACCGCAATCGCCAGACTTGGCCACATCCGCTGCGAGATATCGTACCCGATATCGCGGCCGCTATCTGAAGAACCGAATTGAAACACAAACAGCTTTAAGGATTTTTGGGCAAAAATGGTCTGGGTGACAACGCCAAGTCCCCTCGCCTGGGCGTTGTAAAGCAGCGGCAGATCATAGCCGCGCTCGGCTTTCCAAGTGTCAATCGCCTCTTGGGTGACACGCCGCTCACCCAACTGCATCCGCGCCATGTCCTCTGGCGAATTGACCACGAAAAACAACACAAATGTCAGCAGATTGACTCCGATTAAAATCGGCAGTGCATACAACAGCCGTCGCAGGATATATGCGCTCACCGTGCCCGACTCCGCTCGCGGCGTTGTGCCAACAGCCAGGCGGGCAGCGCACCCAAGGCAAGCAGCAAGGCAAACAAAATCAGCGGCATGACAATCGGCGGATTCCATTCGCGGCGCAACTGCTCGCGCACCAGCGGATCAAGCCGCCGATATTTTAGCGTGTTATTGGCCATCAGATTGGGTTTCACATTGCTCAGCCAGGTATGATGCAGGCTAAACGATTTGGGATAAAACCCAAACGACCAGGGTGCATCATACTGCACAATCGCCACCATTTCGTCGATGATCGCCTGGCGTTCTGGACCATCGGGGCGGTATTTCATCTCATCAAACAGCGCGTTAAAGCGCGGATTGTCATAGTTGCTGGCATTCTCGCCGCCGCGCACCTTGGCATTGGGGCCATATAGCAAAAACAAAAAGTTTTCGGGATCAGGATAATCGGCATTCCAGCCCCACATAAAAATCTGACCGCTGCCATCGCGGATTTTTTCCTGGAAGCGATTATAGTCGGTAGCGCGCACCACCAGCTCAATTCCGAGCTTGGCAAACTGCTGACGAATCCAGCTCAAGCGCGAGCGGCCATCTGGTCCAGAATCCATCGACTCATAATACAGCGTCAACGCCCGCCCGCTGCTCGGATCGCGCCCGTTGGGATAACCAGCCTCTGCCAGCAGTGCCTGGGCGGTCTCGATGCTACGGCGTTGGGGGCGGTCGTGGCGCCATTCAAACACCTGCTCATTGAGTCCCTCGCGCCCCTCACGATGCCCAAAAATACCCGGCGGAATCGGGCCCTGTGCCACCTGCCCGCGGCCATTGGCAAAGATCGAAACATAGTCCTCAAAATCGATAGCAATCACAATCGCTTGGCGCAATTTGCGCGCTCGCTCCGAATCGCCGCCGACGACCTCATCAAGCATATTAAAACCAAGATACCAGATCGAGGTATTGACTGCGGTCATCAATTGAATTCCCCGCTCACGCATCGCCGGTGTTAATTCGGCATCGCCATCGCTTTCGAGTTGGATTGCCTGATCAAAGGCATCGGAGCTAATCCCTGAGCTGTCATAATAGCCTTGCAAAAATTTATTCCAGTAAGGAATGCTTTCTTTCTCTAGGCTATAGACGGCAGCATCAATCAGCGGCAGCGGCTTGCCCGCATCTTTCAGCCGTCCAGCGGCCACATCCTCTGGCATCCCAGCGTCGGGATAGCGTTCATCATGGACATTGGGATTGCGTTCTAGCACCATGCGAAGATTGGGATTGTTCTCACTGAGCATAAACGCCCCGGTGCCGATAGGATACCAATCAAGGGTGATATTTTTAGCGCGCATCCCTGGCTGGTCATAAAACGCCTCCGCCTCCCAGGGCATCGGTGCGAAAAAGGGCATCGCCAGCCAATACTTAAACTGTGGATAAGCACCGTCGATACGAACCCGATAGGTATAACGATCCAACGCCTGAGCACCGGCAAAGGGAACATCCCGTAAATCAAAAAACGGCCGTTCACCATTCACTGCGGGCGGTGCCATCGCTTGGATGCGTTCAGTCAATTCGGCAAAATCGTGAATATGCTTTTGCATCAATCCAGCAATGGGCGAATGCCGCCACGGGGTTGCTAACCGCTTGATTTGATAAATATAATCCTCAGCGGTCAGCTCACGGGTGCCTGTTTCTGGAAAATCCGCCACGCGATTGACCGCTGCCACCTGACGACGGGTTAAGGCATGGTAGCGATAAGTGCCCTGGTCATCCTGTGCCAGCGCGGGATGCGGCTGATAGCGGATGCCGGGGCGAATGGTGACCACATAGTCGGTGTAGGCAATCTGCTCTAGTGCGGCATCGGCTGGCAGTGGCTGATCATCAGCATCAAACAGCCGCACCTCGGGCAGGGTTGCGGCGGTCAACGGAATCAGCGTGTATGGTTCTTTGAGGAAATGATATTGCAGCGGCGGCTCATAAATCTGGGCAATAAAGGCATATTCATTGGAGCTATAGGAGCGAGCGGGGTCGAGATGTTTGGGGCGTTCACTAAATGAGCTATAAACAATGTTGGCGCGGGCCTGATCAACTGGATATGGATTATTCCACGGCGGCTCGCCACAGCCGACGAGCACCAGCACTGCCACCAGCCAAACATATTGCAACCTTTTGTTCACAGCACCACCTCGGGGCGCAATTGTTCGAGCACGCGGCGCAAGCGAGCATGCAGCTTGGCATTGGGGGCAGGCGCGCATTGATACCATGCCATCAGCAGTGGCTCGGCAGCAGTGGCAGTATCGGTTTCTCTCTCGCGCATCCGCTCACGCAGCCGCTCGACCTGCATCTGCATCCGCTGGGCATTAAGCTCAGTCGGTGAGTCAAGCTGGGCGAGAATCTCCAAGCGCAGACAAAGTGACTCGCGGTGTTGGCAGTTATTATCCAGCCATAAATGCAGATTGGCTCGCGCTTGGCGATCATCCGCCGCGACCAACAGCCGCTCACAACGCTTGTGCATGTCGGCTGCTAATGTCGGCTCCTCGGGGGGAGGGAGCGCCAGCCATTCAGTGCGCAATGTTGCTGCATTCAACTGAATCCCCGAGGTCAGTGCGGTGGCCGTCTGATCCAGCCAATCACTCTGCGCGGCAAGCTGTTCTAGCAACTGCCAGGTGGCGGCTTGGCGGCTCTGCTCGGTCTTGGCGAGTTCTTCGGCTTTGGCACGCTGGGCGCGGCGCGCCTCCGCAGCAGCTTGGCGTTGGGCATCGCGGCGGGCAAACACCGCATCACTGGCAGCACGAAATGCTTTCCATAATTTTGCCTCATCGCGGCGGCGCAACATCAGCATCGTCCGCCACTGCTGCTGGAGCTGCTTGGCCTCGGTAATCGCCTGCTGAAGATCAGGCATGGCCTGCAATGCCTCCATGCGTTCAATCAGTGTGCGCTTGTCATCACGAATACGAAGCCGCTGGGCATCGAGTGCCTGATCAATGATCGCAATCCCACGATGAAATCGCCGCTGCAACGGGTGACGATCTTTGGCATTCAGTGCCCCCAACGCTTCCCAAGCGGCACGCATCTCACGCTCGGCGCGGTGCATCTGTTTCCAGTCGATCTGTTCCCAGTTGACGGTCGCCAAAAAATGTTCAAGCTGTTCACACAGTGCTGCTGCCGCCGCGCTGTTGGCCTGCTGTTGCTGAGCGCGGTGGGCAAAATAAGGCTGACAACGCTGGTGCAGGGCATCGGTTGCGGTCTTAAAGCGTTGCCACAATGCTTCGCTGGCAGACGCGCCTGTTTGATCCAGTGCCCGCCAGGCGCGTTGGATCTCACGCAACTGAGCAGCGAGTCTGGCTAGATCATCGCTAGAATTTAAGGTCTCGGCTTCAGCACAGAGTGCTTCACGGTGTTGATCCGCACTCCAGCGCCGCCAGCGTTGCAGCTCACGAATCGGCAAGGCCAGGGTTTTGAGCTGCCGCTCGATATCCGCCACCTGGGCATCATAAAGCCCCGCGTCACGCGCCTGCGCCACGGTGGCGAGAATTTTTTGATACAGCGGCTCGG
>SKYD01000058.1 GCA_007128075.1 Thiorhodovibrio sp. | reverse complement strand
TGGTCGAGGCAAACCTAACCCCTTCTGGGGAGATGCCGAAAGGCCAAGCGGGTGAAAGGCCCGCACCAACCTCAAGATTGGATAAGGTTTATGCAGAAAAGAACAGATATTTCGCAACAGTGACGAACCGCTTGACGGGGCTTTTGATTTTCACTACAACACCGGGCGGAATCATGGATCGAGTGTTTATTCGCGGACTGCGCATCGAAACCGTGATTGGGATTTATGACTGGGAACAGACCATCCGTCAGCCGGTGGTGCTGGATATCGAGATGGGCTGGAATCTCACCGCTGCGGCTGCCACCGACTGTATTGATCAGGCGTTGGATTATAAAGCCGTCGCTAAGCGGCTCAAACACTTCGTTTCTTCATCGCAGTTTGCTCTAGTCGAAACCCTTGCCGAGCAGTGTGCTTCGCTGATTCGTGATGAATTTCAGGTGCCTTGGGTGCGGCTGTGTGTCAACAAAATTGGCGCGGTGACCGATGCCGAGGGCGTGGGGGTGATCATCGAGCGCGGCACCGATGCTTGAGTGCTGGATTAGCGTTGGCTCCAATGTCGAGCGCGAACACTCAATTCGTCATGGGATTGCAGACCTCAAGACCTGCTTTGGATCACTGCTCCTCTCTCCAGTCTATGAAAGTGCGGCGGTGGGATTTGTCGGCGCACCCTTTTACAATCTGGTCGTCGGGATCAACACCACCGCCAGCGTCGGCGAGATCAATCGCCAGTTGCGCCAGATCGAAGATCGTCACGGTCGTCAGCGCGGGATCGAAAAATTCAGCGCCCGCACTCTCGACCTTGATTTATTAACCTATGGCGACGCGGTAGGCTGTTTTGATGGCTACATGCTGCCGCGTCCTGATATCGAATGCCCCTTTGTGTTAGCACCCTTAGCCGCTATTGCCGCCGCAGAGCGTCATCCACTTAGTGGACAAACCTATGGCGCACTGTGGTCAGCCTGTCCACCGCCGGCGCACGCCAGCGTGCGCCAGATTCAGTTTGAATTTTAGTCCTCGCGGAAAGCACGCGCAAACATATCGGTGAGCGGACGCAGCAGATAATCAAAGAAGGTGCGCTCGCCAGTGATGATCATCACCTCGACCGGCATCCCGGGTTGCAGATTGCGCCCTTCGAGTAGCTCAATCCCCTCAGCGGTGACGCGAACCCGTGCCAGATAATAGGGCATTCCAGTCTTGGGATCATTGAGAATGTCGGCTGACACCGTAATCACTGAGCCAGGAATTTTCGGCGTGGTGCGAGCATTAAACGCACTCATCCGCAAATCAGCTTGCAGACCAGCATGAACCCGATCAATGTCCATCGGGCGCACCTGTGCTTCAATGATCAGCTCCTCATCAGCGGGGATGATGTTCATAATCGGATCGCCCGGGCGAATCACTCCGCCGATGGTGTGTAGATTCATCGACACCACACTGCCCGACACCGGCGCGGTGATCTCAGTGCGACGCAGGGTATTTTTGAGTGCCCGCTGGCGCTCGACCAGATCTTCTAGCCGCGTCTCGACCTCGCGCAATTCAGTCGAAACCTCACTTTGCCGATGGTGACTGAGTTGCAGAATTTGCAGCTCAGTTTCACTAATCCGCACCCGGGTGGCAGCAATGGTGGAGAGCTGATCGCTGCGTTCACCTTCGAGATCCGCCACCTGACGCTCCCACTCGCGCAAGCGACTTTTGTCACCCATGCCGCGTTTGAATAGGTCTTCGAGTCCTTTGATTTCTTCATTAAACAGCTTGATGCGGCGGTCACGGCTGGCAACCTGCGCCTCTAGTCCAAGAATTTGTTGTTCAAGCTGCTCAATGCGTTGACCGAGCACCGCCTTTTCGCCCTCAAGTGCATCTCGCCGTGTTTTAAACACCCGTTGTTCGCCGACAATTGCTTCGCGCACTCGGGGATCTTCAATGTTACCTTGGAGCGACTCGCTAAACTCGATCTCATCAAGCCCATCGCGTTCTGCCAACAACCGCGCCTCACGCGCCCGCAGGGCACGGTATTGACTGCGCACAATCTCTAATTGCGAGCTGGCCTCGGTATCATCCAAGCGCACCAGCACATCCCCATACTGCACCTCATCACCCTCGCGCACCAAAATCTCGCGGACAATGCCGCCCTCCCAGTGCTGAATGGTTTTGCGCGAGGATTCAACGGCAATCGTGCCCGGGGCAACGGCGGCCCCATCAATCGGAGCCACTGAAGCCCAAACAGTAAAGGCACCCAGACCGCCAAGTAAAATCAGCAAGCCGAACATCCAGATCGGCTTATCATTGGTTGGCACATCGCTGGTATCGACATCATCGACACGGCGCGGAGTTACATTAATTTCCATCTTGATTCACTCTGTATGATTGTTGTCGCTAGTTTATCATATTGGGTGATGTTTTAGAGGGGCGCTTGGCAAACGAGTTTCGTCACCAGCGTCAACATTTTTGCAACAGATGTGAAGTCCGATGATCCCCCAGCTTTATCTTGCCGCGACTCAAAAATCGTCTGGAAAAACCACGATTAGCATTGGCTTGACTGCCGAATTGACCCGCCGTGGTCAGGTGGTGCAGCCATTTAAGAAAGGCCCAGATTATATTGACCCGATGTGGCTGCGCCTTGCCGCTGGGCGAGATTGTTTTAATCTTGATTATCACTGCATGAGTCGTGCTGAAATCGAACGCAGTGTTGATGATTATGCCCAAGGTGCCGATTTGTGTCTGGTCGAGGGCAATGTTGGGCTATTTGATAGCATTGATGTGAATGGTGCCGGCAGCAATGCTGAACTGGTGAAAGCACTACAGATGCCGCTGGTGCTGGTGGTTGATGTCAAGGGCATGGGACGCGGGATCGCGCCCTTATTGCTAGGTTATCAGGCCTTTGATCCTCAGTTGCAAATTGCTGGCGTGATTCTCAATAAAGTCGGCGGAGGGCGGCACGGAACCAATCTGGTGCGGGTGGTGGAGCACTATACCGATCTGCCAGTGCTCGGTCTGCTGCCCCGTGATGAGGCAATGG
>SKYD01000088.1 GCA_007128075.1 Thiorhodovibrio sp. | reverse complement strand
GGTGTTTTCCTGAAAGTAGCGGTCACTAGAGCCTTCTTTGCTCCCCATCGCCCCGAGTGAGCCCATGCCGCGATAAGATTTATAAGAGCGCCCTTGATAAATCTCGACCTCACCCGGGGCCTCATCCGTCCCCGCAAACAGTCCACCAATCATCACGCTGTGGGCACCGGCAGCAATCACCTTGGCGACATCGCCTGAATAGCGCAGCCCACCATCGGCAATCATCGGGATTCCAGTGCCTTGCAACGCCGCTGAGACATTGGCAACTGCCGTGATCTGTGGCACACCAACACCAGCAACGATGCGGGTGGTACAGATTGACCCGGGGCCAATCCCGGTCTTCACCGCATCTGCGCCCGCTTGTGCCAACGCCAGCGCGGCATCGGCGGTGGCAATGTTGCCGCCGATGACTTGCACCTGGGGAAAATGGCGCTTGACCCAAGCAACGCGCTCTAACACCGCTTGCGAATGGCCGTGGGCGGTGTCCACGACGATCACATCAACGCCCGCCTCAACCAGCGCGGTGACCCGCTCCTCGGTTCCTTGACCAACCCCGACTGCCGCACCTGCTCGCAGTCGCTCCTGTGAATCGCGTGAGGCTTTGGGAAAATCTTTGGCTTTCTGGATGTCTTTGACGGTGATCAGCCCGCGCAGCTCAAACGCATCGTTGACCACCAACACCTTCTCGATGCGATGTTTGTGCAAAAGGCTCACCACCTCATCGCGCCCGGCATCCTCATGCACGGTAATCAGCCGCTCGCGGGGGGTCATAATTGCTGAGACTGGGGCATCCATCCGCGTTTCAAAGCGCAGATCGCGTCCGGTAACGATGCCCGTCAACTTGCCGTCCGCGGTCACCGGCACCCCAGAGATGTTATGGGCTCGAGTAATCTGTAACACATCGCCGATGCTGGCATCGGGAGCGACAGTGATCGGATCGCGGATAATCCCGCTTTCGTATTTCTTGACCGTGAGCACCTCGTGCGCCTGACGCTCAATCGACATGTTTTTGTGAATAATGCCGATGCCGCCTTCCAGTGCCATCACAATCGCCAGCCGCGCCTCGGTGACAGTGTCCATGGCGGCTGAGATCAAGGGAATTTTGAGCGGGATGTCGCGCGTTAGCCAGGTGCTCAGATCAACCTGATTCGGAGTCACCGTCGAATGCGCGGGCACCAGTAATACATCATCAAATGTTAGGGCTTCTTCAATCAGCCGCATAGCAGGCTCCGCATAGTCAATTGCAATCGGTTAGGATACACCGAAATCGATCAAAATAGGAAAACAAGCGAGCTGGGAGCCTGGTGACATTGCCGTGCGTGTTTTTAAATGGATTGTATACAGCTTGCTGGGCATCAATGTCGCGCTGTTTTTAACGCAAGCAACCGCAGTTGAGGCACTCGACAGCCTTGCTTGGCTTGCCCTGTTGCTGTTGTTTGAATGGGAAAGCCATCGACCGCATCCTGGTGATCAGCAGGATTGGCAATATCTGATCATCCACAATGGGCGCATCGCGGCATATCTGGTAATCTTGAGCGTCGCCCTTTGCTACAGTGCGCCGAGCTTTTGTGTCGAACACGGATCACTTGACATGTGGAATGCTTGGACCTGGATTGCGGTGGTTTTGATCTTAGAGCACGACACCCATCGCCCTAGTCAAATCTACTCTTCGTTGATCCTGAGTGCCAAATTTCTACTCTATGGTGCATTGGTGCTTTATGCCGTTTTCTGGGGGCTGACCCAAGGCTGGCTCAATTTTTACGATGCGCTGTTGTGGATTCTGTGCTTTTTTGTAATCGAGCTGGGTGTAGAGCACATAGCCCCCGACGGATCGTAGGGGCGGTTCGCGAACCGCCACAAAGTGCGCGTCCAAAGCTGTTGTTTGCTGACAGTTTGCGCTACACTCGACCAATCAAATAACCAGAGAGGCATCTTAGCATGATTGACTATGACTACGAAGATGCTGAGCGCATGGAACAGCTCATTGTGACAGCCATCACAACGATCTTTCGTGAACAAAACTTTTCCCGCTTTATGCAGTGGTCGCGTGCCTCGATCCCCCAGGCATTGGCATTTGATGAAGATGATCTGCCATTTTATGAGCAACAGCGGCTGGCAACCCTGCTCGGGCGGGCGATCTGGAACGCCACGCCACTGCCCAAACGCGGCTATCGGCCACAACCAGTCGCGCTGCCTGAACCCGACGCGCCCTGCTTATGCGGTTCTGGGCTTGATTTTAAACACTGCTGCGCGGGTTACGAAGATGAAGCGCCGGAGATGCCGGAAGATTTTATTTGGGAGCTGTTGTTGGAGCGGCTCTCGGAAAAACGGCTGCAAGCGGCATTGCATCATCGCGCCATCCCTGAGCATCTGCTCGCCCAGGTTGGGGATCGTTGGCTGGATGCTGGTCGCCCGGCAAAGGTGGTGCAACTGCTTGAGCCGCTGTTTGAGCAGGCACTGGATACCCGCGATGAGCGGTTTGCAGCCGCACTTGAGGTGCTCTGTGATGCCTATGATGCCCAACGCCATCGCAAGAAAAAACACGCGTTCTTGGATCGCATGACCTGTAGTGGCAGCCGTCCATTGCAAGCAGCGGCGTGGCAGCGGTGGTGTCGCATTTTTATGGATGAACAGCGTTTTGAACGCGCCGAATCAGCCTTTGCCCAGGCGCAGCGCCAAGCCCCCGACAACCCCGCCACTGCCCTGCTTGAAATGACGCTGTTGGTGGTGCAACGCCGTCTGGAT
Organism: Thiorhodovibrio sp.; assembly: GCA_007128075.1. Taxonomy (GTDB): domain Bacteria; phylum Pseudomonadota; class Gammaproteobacteria; order Chromatiales; family Chromatiaceae; genus Thiorhodovibrio_B. Next base: position 8,748 of record SKYD01000088.1, on the reverse strand, counting down.
CTGGCAATTGAGCGCGCCCGGGTGTGGAAATATCGCTTTCAACGCCAACCCAACCCCAATCCTGACCTGATTGAATTTTTAAGGGCGGTGATTCAAGACCCCGAGGCGGCGCTGGCGACCACTTACCCCTTGGCGTTTGATCTGCAACTGATCCGCTTGTACTCCATCATTGAGCAGCAGCTTGATGCCCCATTGCCGCTGGTGGCAGACATTGTGCCCGTTGAAACGCCAGCAGCAGCTGCCGAACACCAAATGCCACTGTTTGCCATCACCATGCTTCCTCCGCCGCTGCCGCTGCCACGCAGTGGCGTGCTGTGCCCACGACCGCCAGGCTATCGCCAAGAACGCCAATGGCGGCAGCATTGGACGCTCGCCAAGCCCACCGGCACTCAACTGGATTGGACAGCAGATCAGGTGATTAAAGTTTGGCAACGCACTTCGTGGCTGGATGCACTCAGTGACCATCCCGAGAGCATTGATCAGCTTGATATTTTGGATGATCTTACCAGTGCGTTGGCGGTGCATCCCGAGGCGCAATTGCCTTGGGTGGTTTATTATTTACAGCGTCCCTTGTATCAACGCGCCAAACAACTGATCGAGCGCATCTTGGATGCCCATCCGCTGACCTGCCTGCCGTGGTCAGCGCCGAGCAATCGCCCGGCATTGCGGCTGTTGCTGCGGCTGTATCAATCTTATCTGCAACACGAGCGCGATATTGATGCCGCCTGTGAGGTGCTGGAGTGGCTGCTGCAACTCAATCCACAGGATGATCATGAGGTGCGTGCCGAGCTAATCAATCATTATTTGCGTGCAGGCGAACACACCAAAGCTTTGGATGTGACGCGCCGTTTTCCCAATGATTATCTCGCTGATACAGTGTACGGCGAGGTGCTTGCCCTCTACTGTTTAGGCGAACGACAGGCTGCCACCTTCGCCTTGCGCGGAGCAATCCAGCGACTGCCTTGGGTCATCTCATTTCTAATCCGTGAGCGTGTCCGCCGCCCACCGCTCAAAAACCCACCACTCCCTGGCAGCGATGCCCAGGCCTGGCGTTATCGGGTTGCGATGCGTGATCTGTGGGTTGGTGAACGCGGGATGTTGAAATGGCTGCAAGGGATCAAGCCAGCAGTTGTCGAGGAGCGCACTTGATGAGCGATCTTTACACGGTGATTTTTAGTGGGCGGCTGCTGCCGGGTGTCGATGCCCAACAGGCTGCCCGCGAATTTTCCCAGACATTTAAGGTTCCAGAAGAAAAGGCCAGACAACTGATCGCCGCTGGTCAGGAAAAAACGCTCAAACAAGAAGTCACGCTCGCCAGCGCAGAACGCTATTGCGAGGTGCTTACCGACATTGGCTTCGAGGTGCGCGTGGTGCCACTGGCGACGGTCACAGCACCACCGCCGATTCCCTTAAACATGGATAAGTCACCATCGGCAGCACCACGCCCAATGGCGCGTGAGGCCTCTATTCCACTGCGCACTGTTCCTGCCAGTGTTCCCATTGGGCACGGCTGGCTGTGGATTGTGCGTGGTTTTGAGGCATTTAGACGCGCGCCCGGGTTTTGGATTGGGGCGGCGCTGATCTTGATGTGTATAAATATTTTGTTGAGCTTGGTGCCGCTGTTTGGTGGCGTGATGTCAACCTTGATCAGCCCGGTCCTTATCGGCGGACTGATGCTCGGAATGCGCGATCAACAGCAGGGGATCAAATTGCGCATCGAGCATCTGTTTGCAGGATTTTCACACCAAACAGGGAATCTTGCCGCAATTGGCGGGCTGTATCTACTTGCCAGTCTGGCGATTGGCATCGTGGTGGCAGTCATCGGGATGCTATTGGTCGTTGGTAGCACGGGGCTAAACAGCGTCGAACTCTACGAGCTCATGCACCAGCTTGAGCAAAACCCCGAGGCAATCATCAGCCAACTGGCACCAGTAATGCTCTTTCTGCTGTTGTTGATTTTCGGGCTGCTGGTTCCGCTGTTGATGGCATATTGGTTCGCGCCCGCGCTGGTTGCACTCGATCAGCTTGGCCCGCTCACCGCAATGGGTTTAAGCTTCAAAGGGTGTCTGCGCAATCTCTCGCCTTTTTTGCTTTATGGGCTGGTCTCAACTGTGCTGATGATTGTCGCCATGATCCCGTTCTTTTTAGGCTTAGTGGTTTTTGTGCCGGTGATCATTGCCTCAATTCATGCCGCCTACCAAGATATTTTTCAACATTCAGTGGCTTAGCTTTGCAAATAGGTGGTGAAGATCAGATGCGCATGGCGGTTGATCATCTCGGCATGGGATTGCATCGCTCGTAAAATATCTTTGGAGTGCTGTCCCATCGTTTGGCGCTGTTCGGTATAATCGATCAAGTGCGCCAGATGCGTGGCTAAGGTCTGGCTACACTGAAAATCAAAGCGCAACGCATTCATCCCAAAGCGCACCTGTTCGGTAACCCCAAAACAAGGGGTGGTGACAATCGGCAAGGCAAACGCCATTGCCTCTAAAATTGCCAGTGAATAGGATTCATTGAGCGAGGTGCAGACAAAGATATCCGCCGCAAGATAATAGTCATCGACCTGTTGGATTTCAGGGATCAGTTTAACGCAGTGATCAAGCCCTAGGGACTGAATCTGACGCTGGAGTGAATTGCCATAGGCAATGCTGTCACGATAGCCAACCAAATAACACACAAAATCTTCATGCTGGCGCGATAACAGCCGCGCTGCCTCGACCAAGGTGTATTGGTCTTTGCGCTCACAGACAGTACCGATGGTCAAAATCACGGTCTGATCCGGCGCGATCCCCAATGCTGCCCGTGCTGCTTGTTGACGGTCAGCAGTGATAGGCGTTTGCACCCGCGCATCATCGAGACTGTTATAGATCACCGAGCAATGCGGGGTATAGTGCTCATAGAGTCGTTTGGTGTCCTTAGAGACAAAAAGAACATGGTCAGCCTGCGCCAATGCCGCCTCACAGCGCGGCAATGCGGGAAATGGCAGATGTTTGGCGATCAGGCGTTGATCATAGCTTTCATGGATCCACCACAGCACTGGAATCCCCGCCTGATGCGCCGCCTCGACGACAAAAAAGGTATTGAGCACATTGGTCACCACCATGTCGGGCTGCTGTTGGCGCAAAAAGGTCTTGAGCTGTGCCACCGTCTCGTCAAGTTCTTTATGGCTCAACCAGGTATCAAGAATGCTTTTGTTGCCGCGCATTGAGACAATCTGCACTGCAATCCCCTGTTGTTCCAGGGTTGCTCGCCACGGGCCATCACTAAATGACACCACAGTCGGGCGGATGCGCCCTTGACGATGCAGTCCCTGCACCACCGCACCAAGAATCCCCGGCGCGCCTTCATGGTTAAGATTGTGGGTAAAGAAAAAGACTTTAAGCGGACGAGACAAATAGTCCGCATAATCGAGTGTACAATCCGAGCGAATGGCATAACTTTGTTCGCAGCAAAGATTGGGATTGTAATAAGGGTCTTGGCGAGCGGAATAACGCGCTCGAAACGCCGCCAATTCTGCTGGGGGATCCTCACGATTGCGGGTTGCTGAGGCGCGATGAATTAACTCAGCACCAGCAACATAGACTGTGCGCAGCCCTTGATCCGCCAGTTTAAGGCACAGATCAATATCATTAAGTGAGACCGCAAACTCTGCCTCATCAAAGCCGCCAACACGGATAAAGTCCGCTCGTCTGACCAATAGACAGGCACCAGTGACTGCTGCACACTCATGCGCAGTTTGTGCCATAAAAAATCACCCGGCGCGGTGGCTGGCAGATGGGCAAAAGCATGACCTGGGGCGCAGCCTCGGTCGATCCCTAAGGTCACTCCGGCATGTTGCACGGTCTCGTTTGGATAGAGCAGACGCGCTCCAGTGACCCCCACCCCAGGCATCCCAAGATAGCCTACCAGACGACTCAGCCAGTGTGGCTCAATGACCTCGGTGTCGTTATTTAAAAATAAAATTAGATCTGCTGTTGAGCTTGCCACCGCTAAGTTGTTGATGCGGCTAAACGAAAATTCACCATCTTGATTGGCAATGTGCTGGACGCGGATAGAGGGCGCGTTTTGAATGGAACCCAGCCAACTGAGTGTTTCAGCACAATCGGAGTCATTATCAATAATTCGAATCGAATAATTGCGATAGGTGGTGCGTTTTTGAATTGACTGAATACAAGCCCGTAATAGCTCTAGTTGATTGAAGGTAGGGATGATGATCTCAACGCTGGGACCCTGATCGGGCCAATCAAGCTGCCAGATCGGCAGACCGAAGCGCTGGGCAAATTCTGGGGTATAGGGCTTGGCATCGTGTCCGCGCCGTTGCAAAGCTTCTTTGAGGATGCGCTCGGCAGATGTCGCAACAATGGTTTTTTCGCCAGCGTTGAGTGCCGTGGAGCCAGCGATGGCTCGCCAGTGATAGAGAATTTTGGGCAGATGCGCCACGCGAGGACTGTGTTCCGTGACCCGCAACAGCAGATCATAGTCCTGAGCACCTTCGTAGCCTGGGCGCAAGCGCCCGACTTGTTCAAATAAACTGCGCCGCACACAGGTTAAATGATTGATGTAATTAAATCCCAATAACAGCACGGGCGACCAATCGGGCTTGAAGTGCAGATCATAATGGTTGCCTTCAGCGTCGAGCTTGTCCTCATCGGAATAAATGACATCAGCATCGGGCTGATGCTGCAACAGCCGCACGATCTCAAACAGCGCGTGGGGAGCGAGCTGATCGTCGTTATCGAGAAACACCACAAACTCGCCGCTGGCACGCTCGGCGGCAGAATTTGTTGCCTGACAAATATGGCCATTCTCCTGTCGCCAAACGATGTGAATGTTGGGGTGTTGTTCGTAGAGCTGAAGCGCGGTCTGGGTCTGGGCTTGGGTTGAGGCATCATCCGCAATACACAGCTCCCAATGCGGATAAATCTGATCCTGAACCGAGGCAATCGCCTCAACCAATACAATGGGATCGACATTGTAGACTGGCATCACAATGCTGATTAGCGGTTGATAGCTAAACTTAGCTGCCGCTTGGGTTAGCAGGGCGCGTAATCGTGGAGTAATGCGATTTTTTTCAGTAAAGGCTGTGCTAATCGAGAGTGGACTGCTACGAATCTGCGTGGTCTGTGCAATATAGCGTTGATAATGAAATTCTTGACGCGCTTGGTGATACCACAATTTCCACTGTTTAGGCGACAATGCGTTGTCAATACGCAGGGCTGTCCGTGCCTTGCGATAGAGGGCGCGACCAATCGCTAGCGCACCTGTATCTGCTGTCGGCAATGCGTTGCCGACCACCCAATCATTGTTGGTTTCTGAGCGTCGTGGCAATTTGATCTGTATGAGTGTGCGTCCACTGAGCACCTCAATCAGCTTAAGCCGGGTCACTTTGGCTGGTAGCTCAATCCACTGATCAAATCCACACAGCGGTGCCGCATCGGTCGCACCGAACACATCTGGAAATGCAGCGCGGACATCGGGGCGAGCCTTTGAACAGGCAAAACTGGCGACAATGGTTTTGCCCGCCCGCAGTTGTAACTGGGTTTGCTCGAGCGAAGCGACGGAAAAGCACCAGCCTGCCAGATACAACACACCCGCATCGACGGAACGCTCTTCAATATGAAATTGAATCGGTTGATTAAACATTTATTTTGAGACCATAAACAATAAAACACCCGCCGTGCCTCATGGTGAAGCTCCGTCGGGTGAGTCGCTTATTAAAGCAAAGCTGTGCGATTAGTCGTGAGCACCAGGCGGCATCGCCTGCTCAAATTTTTCTTGCATCTCGCGGATGCGCTGCTGCATCTTTTCCTGCATGGCATCGAAATAGGCAGTGGCCTCCTCTGGGGTAACCACACCATCGCCCGTGGTGTCCATGCTATTGAATGAGTTAATCGCGGGCTGCAAAAACTCGTCCATGCTGACCTTGTCATCGCCGTCGGTATCGAGATTTTTGATAAAGGTCTCACCTGGATCAGGCATCCCGCGCTCGCGCATTTGCTCTAGCATCTCGGCAGGCACCTGGGATTCAAACGCGGCCTTGGCCTCATCGGCACAGATGAAGCCATCGCCATCGGTGTCGATCTCCTGAAACCGCGCCCGTTGCGGGGCAAGTGCTTCCTCAAGCGTCACCTTGCCATCACCATCGGTGTCGAGTTCTTGGAAAAATGCCTCGGTGGGGCTTGCCGGCGGCACCTCGGCAAACGCCGTCACCGCAAAACCACACAATACCATCAATATTAGTTGACGCATCAATTACGCTCCTCGTTGGTTTGGTTCTGAAAATCGGCCTTACTTGACACGATTTGTTTTTTGTCACACGGCTACTGACTGCTACAGATTAAACATGATTGCCGCATCTCGCAAACGCTATTGCATCTTTCATACAGTCATGTAAGTTTTTTTGCGCGTCCGCGTTTGCCCTCAATCATTTGTTGCAGCTCGGTGATGTCCTCGCGTGCTAAACAGTTGGCGACGCGCTTGTGGTGGCGGCGCAGGGCGCGAGGGTCTTTGATGCGTGCAGTTTCACGAATCGCTTCCCAGGTTTTTTCACTAAAAGTCAATTGCTGCATCTGGCTTGATGACAGGCTCAGCAACGCTTTTGCCAGTGTTTGCAGTGCCTGATGCTCGCGCTTGATCTGGCTTTTGCTCGGTGGCTCAACGCTGGTCGGGTTGGCTAGGTCGATGGGGTCGATTGCAAGTGCTCCAAAATCAGTTGCGGACGGCGCAGTCCGCGATAGTCGTTGACATCCAGTCGATACACCAACTGCATGTCGGGGGTGATGGCAGCGCGCTGTTCAGCCAGTCCAAAGCCAATCGCCTCTAGCGGCACCCCACCTGGTGGACGGGCGTGGAGTTTGAGATGACGATTGCCAACGACATGTGCCCCGCTGACTTCAAAGATGCCATCAAACAGCGGCTCTGGAAACCCCTTGCCCCAGGGGGCGACGGTGCGCAAACACTCGGCACAGGACAGCGTCAACAGTTCGCTGCCTAGTTCGCCATCCGAAACCAGTTCACGCACTGGCTCAGCGACACCAAGTTCTTGCTCCACCATGGTATCAAATGCGGCACGAAATTGATCGAAATCATCACGCTTGATGGTCAGCCCGGCGGCCATCGCATGGCCACCAAAGCGCAGAATCAGCCCTGGCACCGCGCTGGCAATGCGCTCGATGAGATCGCGGATGTGAAGCTGTTCAATCGAGCGCGCCGAACCTGTGATCACATCCTGAGTGCCAGCGGGGGCAAACACAATCACTGGGCGTTGATAGCGTTCGCGCAACCGCGCCGCAACAATGCCGATAATCCCTGAATGCCAGCCTGCGTCATATAGGCATAACCCGGGTGGCAGTTGGGTTAGCTGTTGATTAAGCCGTTCCACCACTGCTTGTGCTGCCTGGCGAATGTCGGCCTCTAAAACGCGGCGTTGACTATTGAGGGTGTCGAGTTGACGCGCCAACTGCATTGCTTGCACCGGATCGGCAGTGACCAAACATTCAACACCAAGTGACATATCCTCCAGCCGTCCCGCAGCATTGAGCCGAGGAGCGGCAACAAAGGCCAGATCGCGGGCGGTGAGTTGTTCTAAGCGCCGCCCGGCAATGTCGAGCAGGGCGCGCAACCCGGGGCGACAGCGGCCGGCGCGGATACGGCGCAGCCCTTGCTCGACTAAGATGCGGTTATTGGCATCGAGCGTGACCACATCCGCCACCGTGCCTAGTGCCACGAGATCGAGATAATCTGCAAGATTCACCTCGGGATGGTGCGCAAACCAGCCGCGTTGTCGCAAGCTGGCTCGGGTGGCAGCCAGCAGATAAAACATCACCCCAACCCCAGCAAGACATTTGCTGGGAAAATCGCAGTCGGGCTGATTGGGATTGACAATGGCCGCTGCTGCTGGCAGCTCCGCCCCGGGCAGATGGTGATCGGTGATCAGTACCGGAATCTTGAGTTTGTGGGCATGGTCAATGGCCTCGACATTGGCGATGCCATTGTCAACGGTGATGATCAAATCGGGCTGGCGGGTGGCGGCGATATCAATCAACGCCGGGCTGAGGCCGTAGCCATTGGTGAAGCGACTGGGAATCAGATGATCGACCTCAGCGGCACCAAATGCGCGCAAGACCAACAGCGCCAGCGCCGAGCCAGTGGCACCATCGGCATCATAATCGCCGATGACCAATAGCCGCTGGCGCTGCTCAATCGCGGTGGCGAGCAGATCCGCAGCGGCGGTGATCCCATGCAGCGCACTGGCAGGCAACAGCGCGTCCAATTCACAGCGCTCGCGGGCTGCGGCGCCACGACTGCGGTATAGCTCATTGAGCAAAGTGTCTAAATTTTGATACGCGCTGGTCTGGGGGTGCAGACGACGCAAGCGCACCGGGGCATGGAACGACACTGTAGACGAGCGGCGAGGAGCTGGCATCAGGTTTCTGCTGGCTTTTGGGCAGCCGCGTTTTGTGGCAAGCGACCGTAGAGCGTGACCAACTGCCGCAGCCGACCAGCCAACTCTGGCGGGATGGCATTCCAAGCAAAGCGCCAGCCCCAGTTGCCTTCAATGGTGCCCGGGCGGTTCATGCGATGATTGCCGTCGAGTGCTAAGAGATCCTGCATCGGGACAATGGCTAGATTGCCCACCGATGCCAAGGCACTGCGAATCAGCGGCCAAGGCATCGGCTCGCTGGCAAAGCCAAGATACTCATTGACATGGTGCTGTTCGTCGGGGCTGAGGCTCTGATACCAGCCCAG
>SKYD01000277.1 GCA_007128075.1 Thiorhodovibrio sp. | reverse complement strand
TGGGGACACACACAGGGCGCGGCGCGGGTGCTCGATGGACTCGGGATGCTGGTTGAACAGGCCGCCGAGTCGTTTCAACTGTGGCGCGGGCTGCGCCCTGAAACCGCGCCGGTGATTGCCGCCCTGCGAGCAGGTTGAGCAGCATGAGCGGCGGCGATCAGGGCAAATTTGGAATTGCTGATCCATGCCAAAAAAAGACAATGCCACACTCGATTCCAATCTAAAAGACCCCCATGCCGATGGGCGGGTGTTCACTGTGCGGGTGATTTTTAGCCTGGTGGTGGTGATGGTCTGTTTAGGGTTAGTGGTTTCGCGTTTGATGTACCTGCAAGTTCACCAAGGTGAACATTTTCGCACCCTGTCAGAAGGTAACCGTGTCCGCGTCGAGCCGCTGCCGCCGATGCGCGGGCTGATTTATGACCGTAACGGCATCCTGCTCGCCGACAACGCACCCTATTATTCGCTAGAAATTATCCCCGGCAAGGTGCGCAACATCAACGAGACGATCTCCAAGCTCAGTCAGATCATCCCGATCACTGAGGTTGACATGCAGCGTTTTCAGCGTTTGTTGGCGCAACGGCGGCGTTTTGATGGGGTGCCAATTCGGGTTGATCTCAACGAAGAAGAACGCGCCCGTTTTGCGGTACGCAGCCACCATTTTTCTGGTGTCGAGATTCGTGCCGAGCTGTTGCGTCACTATCCTTATCCCCAAGAAACCGCCCACGCATTGGGCTATGTTGGGCGCATCAATCAGGATGAGATGGCGCGCATCGACACCTCAAACTATGCCGGCACCAGCCATATCGGTAAGGTTGGCGTTGAAAAAGCGCACGAAGATACCCTGCATGGTGAGGTCGGTTATCAACAGGTTGAAGTCAATGCCCGCGGAAGGGTTTTGCGCACCCTGCATGAAAAACCGCCCACGGCGGGACGCGATCTGCATTTATTTTTAGATCTTGAATTACAGCAAGATGCCACCGCTGCGATGGCAGGATTCCGTGGCTCGGTAGTGGCGATTGATCCCAACACCGGCGGGGTGTTGGCGATGGTCAGCTCGCCCAGCTTTAATCCCAATCTGTTTGTCAGCGGGATCAGTGCTACGGATTTTAATGCACTGCGCGATTCAATTGATCGCCCGTTGTATAACCGAGCCGTGCGCGGCCAGTATCCACCCGCCTCGACCATCAAGCCATTTATTGCGCTCGGTGGATTGGCGCATAACCACATCAGTGTCAATAGTGCCAAATATTGCGGCGGCTATTATCAATTGCCTGGGCACAGCCACCGCTACCGCTGTTGGCGACGCACCGGGCACGGTATGTTGCGGATGGAAGATGCGGTGGTGCAATCTTGTGATGTGTATTTTTATCGTCTTGCCCAAGAAATGGGGATCGAGCGGCTGGGTGATGTGCTCGCACCATTTGGGTTTGGTGAGCTCACTGGGATCGACTTTGCCGATGAGCTTGGCGGCATCTTGCCTTCACCAGAATGGAAAATGCGCACCCGTCGCCAGCCGTGGTTTCCAGGGGAGACACTGATTGTCGGCATCGGTCAAGGCACCTTTTTATCGACCCCGTTGCAACTTGCTGTGGCGACTGCAGCAATCGCCAACCGTGGCTCATTTATTCAACCGCGCATGGTCGCCGCCACCCACAACACGCTCACTGATAAACTAGAGCCAACCACGCCAGTGATTCGCAAAATCACGCTTGGTCGTCCCCAAGATTGGGATGCCGCCATCTCATCGATGGAGCAGGTGGTGCATGGGCCACGCGGCACTGCGCGGCGTATCATCAATCCTCACTACCGCATTGCGGGCAAGACGGGCACCGCGCAGGTCTTTACGATTCCTCAAGGTGAACGCTATATCGAAAGCCAAGTCCCGGAACGATTGCGCAATCACGCTCTGTTTATTGCCTTTGCACCGATTGAAAATCCACAAATTGCTGTTGCGGTGATTGTTGAAAACGGACGACAAGGCGGAGCCGTCGCCGCCCCCATCGCCGGTCAAGTCATCGCCAGCTATTTACTCAATCAGCGCGTTGATGTTGTTGAAAAAAAGATTTAACCCACGCGGCACGGCAATAATTCAACGCAGAGAAGACAATGAAAATTTTAGTGCTTAATGCGGGGAGCTCCTCGCTCAAATTTCAGCTTTTTGTGGTCGATGATTGGTCAGTCGCCGCTTCGGGCAGTGTCACCCGCATCGGTGAGACAGCCAGTGATTTAAGTTATCGCTGGCTTGATGCCGACGGGCAAGCACAGACGCTCAACGAGCATCAGGGCATTGGTTCGCACCATGCCGCGCTGGAGCGCATTGTCGCCGAGTTGCGCCGCAGTGGGGTGCTGGCGGAGCTGAGTGAGTTGTATGCCGTTGGGCACCGCGTTGTTCACGGTGGCGAGGCGTTTCATGCTCCAACCCCGATTGATGACGAGGTGATTGACGCGATCCGCCAGATGATCCCGCTGGCCCCGCTGCACAATCCCGCCGCGCTGGATGGCATCTTGGTAGCACGGGCGTTGTTTGCTCAGGTGCCACAGGTTGCGGTGTTTGATACCGCCTTTCATCAGACCATGCCACGGGCTGCCTATCGCTATGCCATCCCGGAGCCACTCTACCGCGAGCATCGGGTGCGGCGCTATGGTTTTCATGGCACCTCGCATCGCTATGTTGGCAAACGCGCCGCTGCGCTGCTGGGGCACTCGTTTGAACGCTGTCATCTGATTACCTTGCATCTGGGCAACGGAGCCAGTGCCACCGCGATTCGCAACGGCAGCAGCGTCGATACCTCGATGGGCATGACCCCGCTGGAGGGACTGGTGATGGGCACGCGCTGTGGTGACATCGATCCAGCAGTGGTGTTTTATCTCAAACAACAGCTCGGGCTGGATGATCACAGTGTTGATGATCTGCTCAATCGGCGCAGCGGGCTGTTGGGGCTGTGCGGTGTCAACGACATGCGCGAGATTCAGCGGCTGGTTGAGTCGGGCAACGAGGCTGCTGAACTGGCACTTTCAGTGTTTGCATATCGGCTCAAAAAATACATCGGTGCTTATTATGCCGCAC
>SKYD01000149.1 GCA_007128075.1 Thiorhodovibrio sp. | reverse complement strand
GTTTCAAAGGTGGTGGTTGGCGTGTAGCGCGGTGTTGCGCCTAAACTTGTTCCCATGCGCAACGCCCAAAGTTCGTGAAAACGAGAATGCAAAATGCCGAAGGTGGTGTCGTCGGCGCGGACAATAACGATAAGCTGTTGATCTGGAAAAATACGCTTATCTAACCAAACAAAAAGGCGATATTTTGCAACCATAGGTGTTGCAATATAGCGTTTTAATTTGGCAATTGCTTGACATAGTTTCGGGCGTGGTCTTTCATGTATCCACCAGTTTGTTTTTGTTTTTTGAACTCGCGCTTTTTGCCTTTCAGGAAAAACATTTTCAAAAACATACTCAAATGGTGCTTCAAAAAGTTCTGCATCGGCTTTTGACATGGATTCACCAAAGTCAATAATCCATGTATCAGAAGCGCGTTTCGTCAAATCTTGACCATTTTTCCAAGGTTTAACAACTTCGCTATTAGATCGACCATGCGGATTTGGTACTGTTAGCCACTGCCTTGCTAATTCCCCACAAACATCAAATTTACCGTATTTTTTAGTCCCTTGAAACGCACTCATCGCATTTTCTTTTAGCGGCTTGGCGGTCGTTAAATCGACTTCCATTTCAAAATTCGCTGCTGTCAAATCCGCATAAATTCCGTTGACCGCCTCGCCGTTGAGCACTGCCGGTGCTTCAGATTTGCCAAAACAAACAAACGACACCCGCACCGCCGCGCCAGCATTGATCCACGGCTCATCACTCCAAGCGTTGAAAATCTTCCCACTTTCGCAGATACGCGCTAACACTTTACGATTCGCTCCGCCGCGAATGGAATTAGTCGCCACCAATCCAGCAGCCTGTGCTTTGCCTTGAGCAATCTGTGATCGCGCTTTTTCAAACCAATAGGTGACCAAATCGGCACCTGCTGGCACGCGACCGCTGTAAATGCGTTCTAAATCAGCAAAATAGGCATCACCCAATAACGCTCGCTTTTTGCTGCCCCCTAAAAACGGCGGGTTGCCGACGATGACATCTGCCGCCGGCCATTCTGGTTCTTGACCCTGTTCATCAAGAATCGCATCGCGCTGGGCGATGTGATCCAGCGGCTTGAGGATCGGCTGTTTGTTGAGTGAAAAACCGTGGTTGAGCATCCACTGGATTTCGCCAATCCACACCGTGACCCGCGCCAGTTCGGCAGCGTAGGGATTGAGTTCGATGCCCAACACATTTTCCGGCCCGACGCTGGGAAAGCTGCGCGGCAGTCCGAGTTCTTCGGCTTCGATGAGGATTTGATGTTCTAAATCTTTCAGCCCCAACAGCGCCAGCAGCAGAAAATTGCCCGAGCCGCAGGCGGGATCGAGCACACGAAATTGCCGCAGTTGTTCAAGAAATGTTTGCAACTGGCGTTGGGCGGTTTGCAGGTGTTTGTTTTGTGTTTTCGCAGTTTTGGCAGCCGCCGCCTTGTCTAGGGTCGTGGCAATGTCGCCAGCCAGCGTCGTCCAGTGTTCGCGGAGCGGTTCAAGCACCACCGGATTGACCAGGCGCATGATCGAAGCGGGATCGGTGTAATGCGCACCGAGTTGGGCGCGTTGGTCGGGGTCGAGTCCACGCTCGAACAGGGTGCCAAAGATCGACGGCTCGATTGCTGACCAATCCATCTCGGCAAGTTCGCGCAACAGTTTGAGATCATCGCGCTGTAGCGGAATAATCACCGCCTGTTGAAACAGCCCACCGTTGAACCAGTCGATTGATTCCAAACCAATCAACCCGCCGTGTGCCATTGCCTGAAATAGACTGCTCAACATCGTCGGAAGCTGGTCGGGATTTTTGAGTCCGGCATCGAGCAGCCGCGAAAACAACCGATTCGGCAACAGTTCGATGTCTTCTGTAAACAGACAAAACAGTAATTGCTGACTAAAATGCGCGACCTGAAGTGGATCGTGACCGCGACTGCGCAACGCTTGCGCCAAGGTGCCAAATCGTGCCGCAGCGGTTTCGGTGAGTTTTGCCGTGGTGCGACCTGGGCGCAGCCGTTCGGGATCAGTGAACGCCCAGTGCAACAACTGGCGTTTGGCAGAATCAAGCAAATCATCCAGCGACAGCTCATGCACCTCGGGCACGGTGCCAGTAAAAGCAGTGTGGATGATGATCCGCTCCATGTCGGAGACGATCAACAGCGGCGGGTATTCTAGTGCTGGCGTGTAGCCCTGAAGCTGCTTGAACGCATCAACAAGGCTTTTGTGTTTGCCCTTGTATTCCCAGCCAAAACAGCCGCGCCGCCACACATCCGCAAAGCCACCGCGCCCGCTGGTTTTTTTCGCCCCCTTTTCAAAACAAAACCACTCACCGCTCGGATCTGCCTCGGCGGGTGTTGGAATGTCCAACAAACGACACAGATCCAGAAAATGCTCCTGCGATCCAGCGCGTTCTTTCAGTGTCGATGCCCGCCATTTGGCGACAAATTGAGTGGGGGTCATGGTTTTTGTTCTGAGTCGTGATGCTGGCAATTTGCGCAAAATTGTATCATACTGCACCAATTGTATGAATAAATCTGCTTGAGATTTTAGGAGAACACACGATGGTCACTGTGCGCAAAACCATTACCTTGACTCAACAACAAGACCGCTGGGTCAAAGCACAAATCAGTGCAGGACATTACACCAATGATAGCGAATACATTCGCGATCTGATCCGCCGTGAACAGGAGCGCAGCACACAGCTCGAAGCCCTTCGCATGGCACTGCTTGAAGGCGAAGCCAGCGGCGAACCGCAGCATTTCGATGTCGAGGCATTCAAACAAAGAATGCGGGCGACTCATGGCTGAATATCGCCTAGCTCCAGCCGCGGTCAGTGATCTTGAGGCAATTTGGATTTACACAGCAAAGCAATGGGGTATCGAACAAGCACATCGCTATATCGATACCCTGACAGCAGCCTTTGCTGAGCTGGCTCACACGCCCAAGATAGCATCAACTTGTGACCACATCCGACCAGGCTATCGTCGCTGGAATGTTGAGCGGCATGTGATTTTCTTCCGCATGACCAGTGATGGAATTGCTGTTATTCGTATTTTACACGATAGCATGGATGCGCCGCGCCATTTGGCGACAAATTGAGTGGGTGCAGCCTAAAACGCAAACTGCTCAGGGAGTGGCACATTGCTCAAGGCTGGCACACAGGTCTCAAACAGATGTTCTTCGCGCCAGCCGCCGCCAGGCAAGCGGGTGATGCGCATGGCTTGCATCACTGGTGCCTGACCTAAGATCACAAACAAGCGCCCCCCCTCGGCTAATTGCTCATGCAGCCGCACCATCGGCTCCACCGTGGGCAGTGAGCCGGTCACGGCGATCACCGCATAGGGGCCGCCCTCAATCTCGCCAGCAAAGGCATCGGTGGTATGAATCTCCACTGGCTGATCAGCCAGGCGCGTCTGGGCAGTATCCGCCAGCGTTGGGTTGATCTCCAAACTAGAAACCGACTGCCCCAGTGCTGCCAGACAGGCAGTGACATAGCCGCTGCCGGTGCCGATTTCCAAAACTCGCTCATGGGGGCGCGGGGCGAGGGCTTGCAGCAATTGGCCCACGATCTTCGGCGCTAACATCATCTCACCGGCTGGCAGTGGAATCTCGATATCAGCATAGGCCAACGCCTGATAGGCATCGGGCACAAACTGCTCACGCGCAATCCGCGCCATCACTGCCAACACCGCAGGATCGAGCACCCCCCAAGGCCGAATTTGCTGCTCGATCATGTTAAACCGCGCCTGTTCAAAACTTGACATCATCTCAAATCACCTGTCGTTGAAATTTTTGACCGAAAGTTCTAAAACATTTTGCCACCCGGCGGCATCCCACCTGGCGGGAACATCCCCGGCATCACCTCTTGCATTTGGCGCATCATTTTCGCCATGCCACCGCCCTTCATTTTTTTCATCATTTTCTGAAGATGGGCGAATTGTCTAAGCAAGCTATTGACATCCTGCACCCTGGTGCCAGAGCCTTGGGCAATGCGCCGCCGCCGCGAGCCTTTGATGATCTGCGGATTCTGGCGCTCCTGCGGGGTCATGGAGTTGATCATCGCAATCATGCGCTCAAACTCTTTGTCGTTGACCTGCTGTTTGACATGATCGGGCAACTGCGACATGCCTGGCAGCTTGTCCATTATCCCCGCCACGCCGCCGAATCGATTCATCTGCAACAGTTGATCGCGATAATCATTAAAATCAAAGCTCTTGCCTTTTTTGATCTTTTTCGCTAACTGCTCGGTCTTGTCGCGGTCAACCTTGTCTTGCATCTCCTCGACTAGCGAGACCACATCGCCCATACCTAAGATGCGCGTGGCCAGCCGGTCGGGATGAAATGGCTCCAGTGCCTGGGTTTTTTCACCAACACCGAGAAATTTAATCGGTTTGCCAGTGACCTGGCGCAGCGACAAGGCCGCACCACCACGGGCATCACCGTCGGCTTTGCTCAAAATCAGCCCGGTCAGCGGCAGTGCATCATGGAATGCTTTAGCAGTGTGTACTGCGTCCTGGCCGGTCATGCTATCGACCACAAATAGCGTTTCGACAGGCTTGAGCGTCTGGTGTAGCTGGGTGATTTCTGCCATCATCTCGGCATCAATCGCCAGCCGGCCAGCAGTATCGACCACTAACACATCGTAGAGTTGTTTGCGTGCCGCAGTCAGCGCCGCGCTGGCAATCGCCTGCGGGTCTTGATCGGGCTGGCTGGGGAAAAACTCCACCTCGACCTCAGCGGCGATGGTGCGCAGTTGGTCAATCGCCGCTGGCCGATAGACATCGCAGCTCACCACCATGACCTTCTTTTTGTGGCGTTCGCGCAACAGCCGCGCCAGCTTGCCAGTGGTGGTGGTCTTGCCTGCGCCCTGCAATCCCGCCATCAAAATCACCGCTGGCGGCTGGGTGGACAAATCCAACGCTTCGTTGGCTTCGCCCATCAGTTGTACCAGCTCATCATGGACAACTTTGATCAGTACCTGACCTGGGGTGAGGCTGCGGCTGACCTCCGCGCCCAGGGCGCGCTGGCGGACTTGGTCGATGAAACTGCGCACCACCGGCAGCGCGACATCGGCCTCCAACAGTGCCTTGCGCACCTCGCGCAAACTGTCCTTAATATTGTCCTCAGTCAGCCGCGCCTGACCACGGAGACTTTTGACCACATCTTCAAAGCGTTCTTGTAAGGTATCAAACATGCCGATTTCCTTGCTGTGTTAGTGAATTGGGTTGATAGCCATTCGCTCTGTTTTCCAGACATTCAATCGTCGTGGTGCTGCTGCTACCATGTTTGGATGATTGATCAAATGGCTATATGTTGTGATCTTGAGATTTAGGATATGAGCCTTGTACTAACCGCTTGTGTTCTTGATGCCCTGTTCGGTGACCCAGTGTATCGCTGGCATCCGATTCGGCTGCTCGGCCAGTGGAGCCTGTATTGTGAGCAGGCACTGTTTGCAATTGACTACAATACCCGACTCGGCGGGGTGTTGCACTGGCTGCTGGTGGTTGGCGGCGCAGTGGGCGCGTGGCTGTTTGGCCATCAGTTGCTTGCATTGCTACATCCTGCCGCAGCTTGGCTGTGGGATCTATTCCTCGCCTATAGCCTGCTTTGCACCCGTGATCTGCTCACCCAGGGGTGGCGGATGGTGCGGATGCTCGATGATCTGCCGCAGGCCCGCCAGCAGATTCAGCACCTGGTCGGGCGCGATAGCGCAGCCCTTGATCGCGCCGCGCTGGTGCGCGCCACCATCGAGAGTTTAGCCGAAAATTTCACCGATGGCGTGCTAACCCCGCTGTGGGCGCTGTGTTGGCTGGGGCTGCCGGGGCTGATTGTGGTCAAAGCGATCTCAACGCTGGATTCGATGGTCGGCTACCGCACCGCCCGTTATCAGGTCTTTGGTTGGGCAGCAGCCCGCTCAGATGACCTGATACACTGGCTGCCAGCGCGTTGTTCGGTGGTGCTGATTGCCGCTGCCAGCGCGCTGTTGCGGCTGTATCCGCACTCGGCCATCGCCTGCGCCTGGCGCGACCATGCGCTGCTGCCCAGTCCCAATTCAGGCTGGAGCGAGGCGGCGGTGGCAGGTGCGCTCAAAGTCCGATTGCTCGGACCGCTGTATTATAGTGGTCAGCAGGTCAACCTAGCTTTTATTGGCGATCCCGCCTGGCCAAGTCAACTCGATGCCGCTGATTTAGAGCGGGCGTTGCAGTTGATCTTGGTTGCCAGTGTGCTGGCATTGGCGGTGGGCATGATCCCGCAGTTGTGAAAAACAGTGGTTGCCCCCGTCGGCGGTATCTGTTAGAAAGTCGCGCTTAGCGTACCAGTTGTCGTACACTAAAAATCAGAATTTTTACCGATATTCGGTAACAAATACCATCGTCATTGGGAGTCATTGCAATGGCTGAGGCAGGAAATCAAGCGAACCAACCATTTGGGTTTGAACCCTATCGCGCCGATGAAAACGAGGAGTATATGAATGAGCGCCAGGAGGCGCATTTTCACACCATCTTGCAGGCCTGGAAGCAGAGTTTAATCGACGAAGTGGATCGTACCGTGCATCACATGCAGGATGATGCGATGAATTTTCCCGATCCCAATGACCGCGCCACCCAGGAATCTGAATTTAGCCTCGAATTGCGTACCCGTGATCGTGAGCGCAAATTGATTAAAAAAATTGACGAGGCATTTGATCGGCTGGATAACCATGATTATGGCTATTGTGAGGCCTGCGGCGTGGAAATCGGCATTCGCAGGCTAGAGGCGCGCCCAACCGCAACCCTATGCATCGACTGCAAAACGCTCGACGAGATTCGCGAGAAACAACGCGGTTAGCGCCGTCTTCTGATTATTGCGGGCGTTTTGCCCCCTCACCCACCGGCGCGCTACATTTTGGCTCGCTGGTGGCCGCCGTTGCCAGCTTTGCTGATGCCCGCGCCCATGCGGGGCGTTGGCTGTTGCGCATTGATGATATTGATCACACTCGATGTGTTGCAGAGGCCGTTGATTCGATCTGTGAAACGCTGCACGCCTTTGGTTTTTATTGGGACGCGCCGATCTATCGCCAAAGTGACCAGCTTGCGGCCTATGATGCCGCGCTGACCATCTTGCGCGACCATGGCCACAGCTATCCGTGCGCCTGTTCACGCCGTGCCATTGCCGCTGTTGCCCGCCACGGATGCGAAGGACCGATTTATCCGGGCACCTGTCGCCAAGGGCTGGCACCCGGAGCGCAAGGGCGCAGCCAACGGCTGCGAACCCCAGCCGAGCCAATCAGTTTTGTCGATGCCATCCAAGGTCAGCAAACCCAATGTATCGCTGACGAAATCGGCGATTTTGTCATCCGCCGCGCTGATGGTGTGATTGCTTATCAACTTGCCGTGGTGATTGACGATGCCGCTCAGAACATCACCCATGTGGTGCGCGGGGCGGATTTGCTGCTATCCACACCGCGCCAAATCTATCTACAACGGCTGCTCGGACTGCCCACCCCCAGCTATGCCCACATTCCAGTCGTCCGCAACGAAGAAGGCAACAAACTCTCCAAATCCGCCGCCGCCCCAGCAATTGACCCACACAATCCGCTGCCCACCCTTCAAGCCGCCTGGCACTGGCTTGGCCAACCGCCACTGTCCACGACACCATCCAGCGTGACAGATTTCTGGAGCCAAGCAATTCCCGCCTGGTCAAGAGAGTGTGTTTAAACCCGTGTTCGCACCCTAAATGCCCGCTCCCAGGCACCGAGAGTTTCGCCATAGCGTTGGATAGTCGCAGCCAAGGCATCAATCTGTTGCGGTGGCAGCAGCGCGGTGGAATCGTGAAGCCGTTTGGCAAGCCACTGACTGATCTTGGTGATCTCGTGTCGCCAAGCGTCACTGATCGCGCCTTTGACTGCCAAGGACTGCTGAGTGATGGCGAATTGATCGATTAAGGTTTCATGCAGCCGCCGCTGGATCAGATCCTGAACGCGCGCACTTAGCACGCCACTGTCAGCACTTGCCGCTAAGCTTTCGCCAAGCAGATGCAGCCGCGCTTGGGGAGTCACCTCCACCGGGGCGCGTAGGGTTGCCAGCCACATGGTCATCACCGAACACGCCGACGGCGGGCTGGCAATCTGCTCAGGTGCCAACGCCCACGGGCGCGGCTGCTCTGGCCAGTGCTCCAGCCCAAAGGGCAGCCGCAGCCCAAAATCCTCGGGGTAGAGATAACTGAGCAGGTTGCCGAGCATGGCATCCTCACCACGCCCGATGGGGATCACCGGAGCAATCAGCGGATCAAGCGCCAATCCAGCACAGGTAGTGTGATGAAAATGCGACACACCCGTCAACAGCCCGCGCCGAGTGCCAGTAAATGCACAGCGTGGGCTGGTGCGCAGCCGATGATAACGCTCATCTGATTCAATAATCTGCGGAATAAGCTCCGGGGCGTAATAAAGCAATAAGTGGTCGGTGGTGCTTCCGGTGTCACCCAAGAGACCGTTTAAGGTGTAGCGAATGCGGCCATCAAGGGCATAAGGATGGGGCGCACTGACAAAAGCACTGTTGTGCAGACAGGACTGGGTGGCGACCTCGCCAGTGCTGGCGGCAATGCCGCTGCCGACATCAGCACCCAGGGCGCGGACATGGGCATCGAGCGGATCTGCACTATAAGGCTGCAACTCAGCAAATGCGCTGTCTGCTTGGGTGTAGGCAGTGCCAATCCCCGCGCCCAAAGCAAACCAGGGTGTCCACTCGGTGTCTGGATGCTGCCAGGCTTTGAGTACGGCATCATCATCGAGCATCAGAATCCGCTGTCCGGCATGGCGCAGAAACAGTTGGTTATAAAGCACGCCATAGGTGGGCTGATCGGCGTGATCAGGATGTTCGGAATCTAACAGCCAGCGCAGAGCGTGTGTATCTTCGGGTAACTCAGCGCACAGCGCGTCAATCAATGCCTGCTGCTCTGCCCGCCCAACATACTCAAGATGCAAGGTGCGCGAAAATTGTTCAATCAGTTGGCGATTGCGCTGGATCGAGGCTGGCTGGCGCGAGTCATCAATGACCTCATAACGGCGCTGCTTGGCAAAGGTATCGGCGTTGGCTTGCAGCGAGGCCAGCAGCCGTTCCAAAAGCTGGGGGCGGTCACAGGTGCGAATGCACACCGTGACTGGAGACGGCGGCGGCGGATTGTCGCTGGGTGCTAAGCGTGCCAGCACCTCATCGCTGCTGATAAACACACCACGCGGCACGAGTTGCTCTAACGCGCCGGTCAGTGCCGCCTCTTGGCCGCGCAGCTCCGGGACTCTTGATGCAATCACCTGGGCATGTTCAGCAAGGGTGCGAAAGGTTTCCAATAGCCCTAAAAATGGCTGCCAGCGGGCATCGAGCGCGGCAACCGCGCCGCTATCCAGACGCAATAGCATCAGTGAACGGCCATCAATCGGCTGGACACGGTAGGACGGTAAAGCATAAAGCACGGCAGAAGAAGAATCAGTGGTCATGGTGTTGAATCTAAAGAAGCAGCGGGCGTTGAGATACGCACGAGATGGTGATACAAAAGCATAAGAACAAAAACTGTTGCTGGCGCCAGATGCAGCGTGATGCGGCTGACTGAGGTCAGACCAGGCAAGCTATCAGCATAGCGCGTGGTGGTAAAGAGCAGCAGCAATAACCCATAGGCAACGCCAAGCGCCAGCCCCACAGCTTGCAGTGGGCGCTCAGGACAATGCTTATTTGACCATAAACACTGTACCAGCGTGGCACTCACTGCCAACACCACAAGCCAATACAGCAGATGCCAACTGCCCAACGCGAATAAACTCGACAACAGCGGCAAGATCGCAGCGGGATAGAATCCAAGCCCCAGCGCCCCTAATTGGTGGCCAGCGATGACCCAATCAGCAGGCAACAACCACAGCGCACTCAGTCCGGCGATCAGCCCAATAGCCAACACCAGCACCAGCCGGTGCGGGCGTAGATACAAAGCCATGAGTCCGATCAGCAGTGTCAACAGCCACATCAAGCCCTCATTTTTGATCATCAGGCAGGCGATGCCAGTGATCAATGCGAGCACGGCCTGATCCAAGGTTCGGCAACGCGCCCACTGATAGAACGCCATGATTGCCAACAGATAGAATGCACCAAGAAACACATCAGCATAGCCAGCCAACGCGATATGAGTATTGAGCAGCGGCAGCGATAACAGCAAATAGACACCGAGCATCGCAACCACGGCGTTGATTCCCGCCAGCCGCAGTTGGCCAAACAGTGCCAACCCCAGCGCAATATAGGCACCTGCCCAAGGCAGATTCATCAGCCGATCATGCCAGCCGCCGCCGAGCATGGCATTCATCCAAGTTTGCAGCAGCGGAATGGTGCGCGGATAGTGCGGATGATGATCGGTAAATAGCCACGGATCTTGAGCACTAAGCCAGTGTTCAGCACTGACAAAGGGGAGCAACTGTTGCCATTCGCTCCACACCCGCGCCTTGGTTGCCCAGTGCATGGTGGCATCCCAAGGAAACAGCGGACGCTCGATGATCTCTAGGGTTAGACCTAGCCCGCGCCAGCCTAGAAATGCCAGCAATCCAGCGATGATCAGCGTCTCCAAGGTTAACCGTGGTGGCTTGAGCCGCCAAGCGTTAAACTGCCCTGTCCGCTTTGCCCACAGCATCAAAACAGCGGTAGGCAGTAGTGCCAATAGCCACAGATTGAGCGGCATAAGCCCCAGCTCCAGCACTTCCAAGGCACGCATCCCCAGGGTGATGACTAACAGCCCGATAAAATAGCCATAGCCGAGCAATAAGGTGTTGCGTCCATCAACTGGTTCAGGGATCAAGCGGACGATGAGCAAAACCCCCAACAGCCACGGCAGCCCCAGACCAAGCAGAGCACCAATGAATTGCAGTGTTATGCTCATTGTGCCACCACCCGATAGAGTGCGCCTTGGGTTGTCGCCCACACCGGTTCAACAGCACGCGCCTGCTGGGGCGGCCAATGTAATTGACGCTTAATGGGATTATAACGCACACTCGAAGCTGCAATCATCAGCACATAATCGTCGGTTGCAAGCTGACTAGCCGCCGGCAATTCAGGTCCACCGCGTTGCCAGAATGGATTGAGCGGATAGAGAAAATAGTTCGCCCGCATCCCGGTGAAATCATCGCCAGCGGCGACAAACACCCGCGCTGTTGGCGAGTCGATCTGTGCTTTGACCTGTTCAACCAGTGCATAGAGCGCGCCATCAGGGGCATTGAGCCGCCGAGTCTCATCGGTTTGATTGCGGAAGGTGGTGCGCGTCTGTTCTAGCCGCTGCCCAAGATCCCACTGCCAGGTGACATCCAGCACCAGCCAGCCAATGAGTGCCAGCAGCGCCGGAATGCGCCAGTCAGGTGGACAACGCCGCACCCCAACCCAGAGACCATAGAGCAGCAAACTGGCGATGAGCCAGGCTCCAACCAACGGCAAGCGCAACCGTGCCAATAAAATATCGGTTTGCCCTCGATACTGATTGATTGAGCTTTGATCCCAGGTGCTGGCTCGCGCCCAGTTGGCAGTCAACGCAGCCAGCCGCGTGCGCCAGGT